>DASWUP010000213.1:0-2574 GCA_036401635.1 Steroidobacteraceae bacterium | reverse complement strand
TTCGGCGGCGCGCTGAACCCGACCTCCTTCACCGCGGCTTCCGTGATCATTGTTCCGGTCAGCACCGACAACATGACCAAGGCGACTACCGGCGTTCTGGGAGCGCCGCTGGTGCCGGGCACGGACTTCACCGTGGGCGTCGGCCAGGAGGCCGGTGTCGGAGCGACGATTCTCGAGATCAGGCCCCTGCACCCGCTGATGCCGAGCACGTGTCTTAGCAACGGCATGTTTCTCGGGACGAATTGCACCACCGGCACCGGCTACCTCGTCTTTCTGATGAACGGCATCACCGATGCGTCCGGGAACCCCGCGGTGCCGGACACCGACTACGCCAGCATCAAGGCGGCGCTGCCGACCTGCATGGCGATCACGGATGCGACGCTGCACGGCATCTGCCTGCTGACCGGCGCGCATCTGCAGATCGCGCAGGCTCTGCACCTCAACCCGGCTAACATCGTCCTGTCCTTCAGCTTCACCACCGAGTCGACGGTCGATACGCTGGCGCTGATTTCCGCCACCGCCACCGCGCATACGATCACCGTGCATCCCACCGGGCTCACGACCGCCGCCATCCCGGGACTGCATCTGCCCGGCCACGCCGACCTGTATGTTGGCGTGCTCAACGTCCCGTATTACTTAAGCAAGAGCGCGCCGCTCACCGAGTACTGGCACGCGCCGCCCTTCCCGCTCGATACCACCAGCACGTTCGTGACGCGCTTCAACCCGCTGCCGGTGCCGACCGCAACGCTGCAGATCCCGGTGCTGGTGAGCGCACCGAACGCAGCTTCCGTGTTCGGCGCGGTGAGTCCGCCCGCCGGCTGGCCGGTGCTGATCTTCCAGCACGGCATCACCCGCAGCCGCGAGGACATGTTCGGCGTGGCGGATTCCTTTGCCGACAGGGGCTTCGTGGTGGTGGCGATCGACCTGCCGCTGCACGGCATCACGAACCAGGCGGACCCGCTGTACGCCGCCGGCGCCAATCCGTTGTATGGCGGCCTGGGGCTACCCGCGAGCGGATCGATCGAGCGCACTTTCGACCTCGACGTGCAGAACAACACCACCGGCGCCCCGGGACCGGACGGTGTGATCGACGGCTCGGGTTCGAACTTCATCAACCTGACGAGCCTTTTGACTTCGCGCGATAACCTGCGTGAGGGCGTGGCGGATCTCATCACGCTGGCACGCTCGCTGCCGCAAATGAGCTTAGGGGCGGCCGGCAGCCTCAATCCCGCCTCCATTCATTATCTCGGTCATTCGCTCGGCGCCATTGAAGGCAGCACGTTGATGGGCGTGATTCCCAAGGCGCTGGTCGGCACCGCGACGCTCGCCATGCCCGGAGGCCAGATTGCGCAACTGGTGCGCGACTCGCCCGCGTTCGCACCGAGGATCAATGCCGGACTCGCGGCACAGGGGTTGCAGCAGGGAACGACTCTGTACGAGCAGTTCTTCCGCGATACGCAGACCGTCATCGATGCCGGCGACCCGATCAACTACATTGCCTTGGCGAAGCTCAACCATCCGATTCATCTCATCCAGGTGGTGGGCACATCGCCCCAGTCTCAGGACCAGGTGGTGCCGAACTCCGCCACGCAGCGCCTGATCGTCGCGGGCGGGCTCACCCAGGTACACCCTCCGGGCGCGGCGGGCACCAGTGCCCTGGATGTTTATGTGAACTTCACTGCCGGAAGTCACAGCTCGATTCTCGATCCGACCTCGAGCCCATCGGCGACCGTGGAGATGCAGACCGAAGCCATCGCCTTCGCGCTGACGGGTGGGACGCAGCTACCGGTTTCCGCGACCGCGCCTGTTCAGTAGCCCGCGAACTCGGATGACACCGACGCAGGGCGGCCACTCGGCCGCCCTTCTTCTTGGGCCGCTACAATGCCGGCTATGTTCAAACGCGCACCGGAGCACCCTGCCGCGCCCGCCGACGAGCGTCGCGGCTTCATCGGGCGCCTGCGCAATCGCCTGAACCGCGGCACCTCCTGGCTCACCTACGATCTCGCCGAGCTCTTCAAGGGGCGCCAGATCGACGCCGCCATCCTCGAGGAGCTCGAGACGCGCCTCATCATGGCGGACGTGGGAGTGGAGGCAACCGGGCGCATCCTCGCGGATCTGCGCACGCGCGTGGCGCGCAAGGAACTCACGGACGTGGACGCGCTGATCGGCGCGCTGCGAGCGAGCATCGTAGCGATTCTCGCTCCCTGCGCGCAGCCTCTGGTCATCGACCCCGGGCGCCGGCCGTTCGTGATCCTGGTCGTGGGCGTCAACGGCTCGGGCAAGACCACGACCATCGGCAAGCTCGCGCGGCGGTGTGCCGGCGAGGGCCTGGGCGTGCTGCTGGCCGCCGGGGACACCTTTCGCGCCGCGGCGATCGAGCAGCTCAAGGTGTGGGCGGAGCGCTCCGGCGCTGAGTTCGCGGCGCAGCTGCCGGGCGCGGATCCCGGCGCGGTGATGTTCGACGCACTGCAGACCGCACGCGCGCGTGGCCTCGACGTCATGCTCGCGGACACCGCCGGACGCCTGCATAGCCAATCGCACCTGATGGAGGAGCTGAAAAAGGTCAAGCGCGTG
>DASWUP010000212.1:0-1688 GCA_036401635.1 Steroidobacteraceae bacterium | reverse complement strand
ACGCCCATGCCACAGCCAACCGCCGCGTCTACCAGGAAAAGTTCGCGCGCGTGTTGCCGATGCTGACCCCGCTGCTGGACGTCGAGCGACCGGCCGGTGCGTTCTACCTGTGGCCGGACGTCGGTGGCGACGACCAGCGCTTCACGCGCGAGTTATTCGCCCGCGCCAACCTCACGGTGCTGCCGGGCAGCTACCTTGGCCGTACCGGAGTAGCGGGCAATCCGGGCGCCGGGCGCGTGCGCATCTCGCTCGTGCCGGGCGTGACGCAGTGCCTGGAAGCCGCGGAGCGCATACGGGAATTTCTGCACACGCATTGGGCGCCGCAAGGCGCGAGAACACTTCCATGAGCGATCTCAGCAGCCTCAAGTCCATCATCGATGCCGCGTTCGAGCGCCGTGCCGAGCTCACCCCGAAGAATCTGCCGCGCGAGCTGCAGACCGCCCTGGAGGAGTGCATTGCCCTACTCGACAGCGGGCGTGCGCGGGTTGCCGAGCCGCGCGAGGGCCACTGGGTCGTCAACGAGTGGCTGAAGAAGGCGGTGCTGCTTTCCTTCCGCAGCCGCGATAACACCCCCGTGGACGGCGGGTTTACCCGCTTCTACGACAAGGTGCCACTGAAGTACGCCACCGCCACGGAAGAGGAATTGCGCACCGGCGGTGCCCGCATCGTGCCGCACGCGGTGGTGCGCCGTGGCGCCTACATCGCGCCGAACGTCGTGTTGATGCCCAGTTACGTCAACATCGGCGCCTGGGTCGGCTCCGGGACCATGGTCGACACCTGGGCGACGGTGGGGTCGTGCGCCCAGATCGGTCGCAACGTGCACCTGTCGGGCGGGGTCGGAATCGGCGGGGTCCTCGAGCCGCTGCAGGCCAGCCCGACCATCATCGAGGATGACTGCTTCATCGGCGCGCGCTCCGAAGTCGTCGAAGGCGTCGTGGTCGAAGCCGGCTCGGTGATTTCCATGGGCGTGTTCATCGGGCAGAGCACCCGCATCTACGACCGCGCCACCGGCGCGATCCTGCGCGGGCGCGTGCCCGCAGGCTCGGTGGTGGTCTCGGGCACGCTGCCGGCAGCTGACGGCCGCTACAGCCTCTACTGCGCGGTCATCGTCAAGCGCGTCGACGCCCAGACGCGTGCCAAGACCTCCATCAACGACCTGCTGCGCAGCGCCGAATAGCGCGCGCGCCACGGGCCGCACGCCTAACTGCACATCTTCCGCCCGCAGCAAGCGCTCGAGGCGCTCGATGCAGGTCAGCGTGTCGCTCCCCGATTCAAACACGTAAGTGCGCGATTCAAAGCCATGCAGAATCGATTGGGTGTTCGCAAGCATTTGATAAAAACGGTGTCTCCGTCGGCCCCCAGCACGGAAATCCCGCACCCTGTCACAAGACCGTCATCTGGCTGCATTGTGAATGTCATACGAGTAAACGACAGTGTGCGCGCCGTGGGCGGTGAGCCGGGAGTCGATGAAGGGCCCGGTGCTGCGTGGGTGTTTTGCAACTACAGAACAGGAAGCCCGAAGATGACACCTATTCGTTCGGAATTGACCCGAGTTGGAGCTGCCGGTGTGCTGGCGGTGTGCTGGGCGGCAGCGGCCCTCGCACAGGCGCCGAGCGCCCCGGCGCCCAAAGCCCCCGACGCGAGCCTGACCTGGAATGGGATCACCCTCTACGGCATCATCGATCTGG
>DASWUP010000211.1:0-7969 GCA_036401635.1 Steroidobacteraceae bacterium | reverse complement strand
CGCTTCAACCCGTTCACAATGGCGTTGGATATGACTGGGTTCTCGCTGCCGGACGCCGACGGGCGGCCGCTGCTGGCGTTCCAACGTCTGCACATAAGTCTTAAGTTGGCGAGCCTGTGGCGACTCGCTCCGAGCTTTCGCGAGATTCTCATCGAGCAGCCGTACCTGGGCGCCGTGGTACGCCGGGACGGCGCGCTGAATCTCGCTGACCTCGGCAAGGGCTTCCCCAGTGCGCCCGCCAAGCCGCAACAGAAATCCGAGTCCATGCGGCTGTTCATCCAGCGTCTTACAGTGATCTCCGGCACCACCACCTTCGAGGATCGGACGCGACCGACGCCGTTTCATGCGGAGCTCAAGCCCATTGCCTTCGAGCTGCGTGACTTCAGCACCGCCGCCGGGACTGGCAACGCCTACACGCTGAACGCGGCGTCGCCCGAGGGCGAGCGGCTCATCTGGAGCGGCACGCTGCGGCTTGAGCCACTGTCTTCGCACGGCCTGTTCGAGATTACGGACCTACACGCACGCACGCTGTGGAGTTACCTGCGCGCGAGCTTGCCGTTCGAGATCGACTCGGGTGTCATCGGCATCAAGGGCGATTACGACCTGGCCAGCAACGGTGGCCCGCTCGCCCTCAAGCTCAACGTGCATAGCACCGCGGTGACCAACCTCGGCATCAAACCCAATGCCGCCGCGCAGAACTACATGGATCTTGCGCGCGTCGAAGTCGTCGACACGCGGATCGATCTGACGAAGCATTCGGTCGACATCGCGAAGGTGCAGCTCTCCGGCGGCGACATCAAAGCCTGGATGAGCGAGCAAGGGCGCCTGAATCTCCTTGATCTGGTTGGCGCGCCTGCCGGGCAGAGCACGGCGGTTGCGCCGCCCTCTGCACCGGGCTCGCCGGCCACGACGACACCGTCCGGGAGCACTGGCGGCGGCAGCGCGTCTGCCTGGACCGTGTCGGCGCCCGACATCGCAGTCCTTGGACTCAAGGTGTCCGCCGAGGACCGGCAGGTCAGGCCCGCCGCCGCACTGCTGCTCGATCCGCTGAACGTCCATGTCGCCGGCTTTAACACTTCCCCAGACGACACGCTCGACATCACGCTCGATTCGAGCGTCAACACCTCGGGCAAGATCAACGCCAGAGCGAAGGTCACTCCGAAGACCGGCGCCGTGGCTGCGCACATCGAGACCGCGGACCTCGGACTGCCGGCGCTACAGCCCTACCTCGCGCAGTACACGTCCATGACACTGCTCAAGGGCACACTCGGCGCGAAGCTCGACATCGAGCGACAGGCGGACGGTGCCCTCGCGGTCAAGGGCAATACGAACGTGTCGGGCCTGCACACCGTGGACAACTCGCTGCAGCAGGACTTCATCAATTGGAGGGCACTGCGCATCGCGGATATACGCTACCTTTCCAAGCCCGCCGGCCTGCGCATCGGCAGCGTCACCGCGCTCGAGCCGTATGCGCGCATGGTCATCGCCCCCGATCGCAGCGTGAACATCACTGAAGGGCTCACACCCCCGGGAGCGGTCCCCAAGCCCGCGGTAATTACGACAGCCGATGCGCCTTCGGTTCCGAAGGGCACAGCGGTCGCTGGAAAGCCAGTCGCCGGCAAGGCGGTGGCCTCAGCCGCGGCCGCGCAGGCGGCCGCGGCATCAGGTGGCGCCTCCACGCCATTTCCGGTGGCGATCGGCGTCGTCAGGATTGTCAACGGCTCGGCCAACTACTCCGACCTGTGGATCAAGCCGAGTTTCGCCGTGGGCATCCAGAGCCTCGATGGCACGTTGACCGGACTGTCCTCGAATCCGAAGTCGCGCGCCAAGCTGGAGCTCAACGGCAAGGTTGATCGCTACTCCCCGGTGCATATCGGCGGGAACGTCAATCTGCTCTCGGCGGCGCTCTATACGGATGTCACGATGAGCTTCAAGGATCTCGATCTCACGATCGTGAATCCGTATTCCGGTCACTTCGCCGGCTACAAGATCGACAAGGGCAAGCTGTCGGTCGACGTCTCATACAAGATCGAGCAGCGCAAGCTCGCGGCTCAGCAGCACTTCGTGGTCGATCAGCTGCAGCTGGGCGATCAGGTGGACAGCCCAGATGCCGTGCACCTGCCGCTGAAGCTGGCGGTGGCGCTGCTCAAGGATCGTAACGGCGTCATCGACCTCAACCTGCCGATGAGCGGCTCGCTGGACGATCCGCACTTCAGCATCGGACCGATCATCTGGAAAGCGTTCGTCAATCTGATCGTCAAGGCCGCAACCGCGCCGTTCGCACTGCTCGGCCATCTGTTCGGCGGCGGCGAGCACATGAACCTCGTCGAGTTCGCCGCCGGCAGCGCCGAACTCGATCCGCCTGCCAAGGAGCAGCTGGTCTCAATGGTGAAGGCGCTCAAGGAGCGGCCGCAGCTGAAGCTCGACGTGCCGATCGTGTTCTCCAAGAGTCTCGATCGCCCGCAGATGGCGGCCACGCGGCTGCGCCAGGAGTTGCTGGCGCGCGTGCAGGACACCCGCGCGGGCAAGAAACATCCGGATACCGCGGGGGAGATGGTGCTCGCCGATCCGGAGCAGCACTTTCACCTGCTCGTGGATCAGTACAAGGCGGATCTGGGCAAGGACGCGCCGTTGCCGCCCTCGGCACTGGCGGTGCAGGCGGCCAAGAGTAAGGAGACTCCGCCGTACGACCCGGCCATCGCCGATCTCAACGCAGCGCTCATCGGTCACATCGAGGTGCCGGACGCGGATCTGGAAGCGCTCGGCAAGCAGCGCGCCAAGGCGATTCAGGACGCGCTGCTGTCGGATGCCCAGCTCGATCCGACGCGCGTGTTCATCGTCAATGCGCCGCCGAAGCCCGACGCCGGCGACACGGTCAAGGTGGAGATGACGGTGAAGTGAGCCGCGGGAGCGCGCTGGCGGCGGGCTTCGCATGCCGCGCGGCGTCGTACAACCCCCAGTGTGCTTCTTCGGGGTGCGCGCCGGGCACCGGGGTCGCATCTTCGGTGCGCCACGGGGCATCGAACGCGGCGAAGTACGCGAACGCATGATTGCCGGTTACAGCAAAGCGCTCGCGCAACTGCCGGTAGAAGGATGCCTGGCGGGCTTCCGTGAAGCCGGCGCTCGCCGGCGCCGTCGGCACGCCCGTCTCCTTCACCAGGATGGGTCCGCAGTACCCTTGCGCGAGCTTGCTCACCACGTTCACCACGAACTGCGCGCCGGTGTTGTCGGTGGCCTCGCGGAACCAAGGCTGGAAGATGGGATGCGCGTTTACCAGGAGAAAGTCCAGCTCATCGAGCAGTGTAGCGGCCGACTCCTGGTAGTAGATGTGAAACGGCTCGGTGGTGGACAGAGGGGTGTGCGGGAGCCTGGCACGTACGCGCGCAATCCTCGCGCCGAGGGCGACTGGATCGCTGCGATGACTGAAGATGAGCTCGTTGCCGAGGGACACCCCCACGATGAGCCGCGGGTACTTGCGCGCGGCGTCGCTTGCCGCGTCGACTTCCGCGTCATCGAGCGGGTTCCACACTCCGATGATGAGAGCGCGAAACTTCAGGGACGCCGCAATCGCCGGGATGTTCTCGGCGCCGTGTATGGCGTCATAGGTTACGAGCGAATCAAAGTACGGACGCAGGACCGTGAGATCCGCGCGGACGCTGGCGGCATCGGCCGGGGTGACGCGGCCGTTCACGACCACAAGCGATGTTGGCTGGTAGGCGACGAAGCGCCCGTGCAGCAGCGCCTCGCGTAGCTGCGCGAGGGCGGGCGCAGCGGCGGGGCTGTGGTTGCAAACGCCTTGCGCAGCCGTACTCAATCCGGTGCCCGCGACCGCACCGAACGCGGCGAGGGCGAGGGCGATGAAGCGGATCACTGAGGCTGGCTCCCGTGTGGCCGATTGTGCCACAGTCTGCGAGCGCGTCCGCCTGAGCCACAGGCGTTCTTCAAGGAGTCGTTATCATGCAGAGCCAACACGACAAGGCGATGCGCTTTCGCGCGCTGCACGAGACAGCTGGCACCTTCGTCATTCCCAACGTCTGGGATGGCGGCTCCGCGAGCGTCATGGCGGGCCTCGGGTTTAAGGCGCTGGCGACTTCGAGTGCCGCGTGCGCGGCGACGCTCGGTAAGCTCGACGGTGAGATCACGCGTGAGGAGGCGCTGGCGCATGCGCGGCTGATTGTGGCGGTAAGCCCGCATCCGGTGGCCGCCGATCTCGAGAACGGCTTTGGTGACTCCCCCGAAACGGCGGCTGAGACCATCCGCCTGGCCGCCGCCGCAGGACTCGTGGGCGGTTCGATCGAAGATGCGAGCGGGGACGCGCGCGTGCCGATCTATGCCATGGAGCACGCCGTCGAGCGCGTGGCGGCCGCCGCGGAAGCGGCGCACCGCCTGCCGTTCCCATTTATGCTCACCGCGCGCGCCGAGAACTTCCTGCACGACAGACCTGACCTGGATGACACGGTGCGCCGCCTGCAGGCATTCGAACGCGCCGGCGCCGATGTGCTGTTTGCACCGGGGTTGCCCGATCTCGCCGCCGTGCGCACCGTGTGCGGCGCGCTCGCGAAGCCGGTCAACTTCATGGTCGGGATGCGGGGCAAATCGTTCGCGGTGGCGGATCTTGCCGCCGCCGGGGTCAAGCGTGTCAGCCTGTCCACTTCGCTCTATCGCGCCGCGATCACGGGTCTGTTTGCGGCGGCGCGGGAAGTGCAGCAGGCGGGGACCTTCGCCTACGTCGAGACCCTCATGAAGGGGAACGATCTGGACAAGTACTTGCGCGAGCAGGCTGTGGCACACGACGGCGGATGAACCAGGCTCTGCATCCGGGCCAAGCGCCTTGAGGCGGCGGCAGGCGTCACCCGGGCGCCGTGTCTCCGGGCTGCGCGCTGCGCAGCCACTCAAGGAACTTGGGCACCGCTGCGTGACCCTCGGTGGGCGCCCAGGCCGCAAACTCCGCCGAGGTGGCCGGATCGTAGGGTCCCTCCTTGACCTCCAGGAATGCGCCGCCGCCGGCGTCCGGCACCACCGTGTGCCAGATGCCCTGCGGCGTCTCGTACGCAATGCTGCCCGTGCCCTCACCGACGCCGCAGCGCTCCAACACGCGGCCGCGCTGGTCGAAGGTGAGCACATCCAGGCGCCCGCGCACGATGACCGCAAGCTCCGAGCGGGTTGTGTGCCGATGCGGCCGGAAGTACGAGTCGCCCCGAGCCACCACGACGAAGCGCTGCACCAGGTCCGCAGGGGTGGCGTGGATGTTGTGGTGAGCGCGGGCTCGCGGGCTCACCGCCGCCTTCGCGGCGAGCTCATCCAGCAGGGTCCGCGACAGGAGTTTCACGCCAGCGAGCATATCAACCCGCAGCTCGGGCGTGATACTTGTGAACATCGGGCAGAAAGGCGGCCAGCAGTCCTATGAGGGGCAGGAACGCGCAGATCTGGTAGACGAAATCGATCCCACTGTGGTCAGCGAGCTTGCCGAGTACCGCCGCACCGACGCTGCCCATGCCAAACGCCAGACCGAAGAATAGTCCCGCCACCATGCCGGTGCGGCCGGGCAGCAGATCCTGCGCGTACACCACGATCGCCGGAAATGCGGAGGCGAGGATGAGGCCGATCGGCACCGTCAGCACGCTGGTCCAGAAGAGATTCGCGTGCGGCAGCAGCAGCGTGAACGGCAGCACGCCGAGGATCGAGGCCCAGATGATGTACTTGGCTCCGAGGCGATCGCCTAAGGGTCCGCCCGCTACGCCGCCCACCGTGGCGGCGGCCAGAAACACGAACAGGTGCAGCTGCGAGCTGCGCACCGAAACATGAAAGTGCTCGATGAGATAGAAGGTGTAATAGCTCGTGAGGCTCGCCAGGTAAATGTACTTCGAGAACACGAGCGCCAGCAGTACCGTGATGGCGACCACCACGTGGCGGCGCGGCGCGCCCTTGAGGTGCGCTCCCCCGCTGTGCGCGAGGCGCGAAATACCGTGCGTTTTGTACCAGTGCCCGACATTGAAGAGCACCACCATGCCGAGCAGCGCCGCGCCTGAGAACCACGCCACGCTCGACTGACCACGCGGCAGCACGATGAAGGCCGCAAGCAGCGGGCCCGCCGCGGTACCGAAGTTGCCACCGACCTGGAACACCGATTGCGCCAGTCCGTGCTTGCCGCCGGAGGCCATGCGTGCCACGCGCGAGGATTCGGGGTGAAACACCGAGGAACCGGTGCCGATGAGTGCGGCCGCGAGCAGCAGCAGCGTGTAGCTGTCGGCAAAGGCCAGCAGCAGCAGCCCCAGCAGCGTGAAACCCATGCCGGCGGCGAGTGAATAGGGCAGGGGAGTCTTGTCGGCAAACGCCCCCACCAGCGGCTGCAGGAGCGAGGCGGTGAACTGGAAGGTGAAAGTCAGAAGCCCGATCTGCGTGAAAGTCAGCTGGTAGGAAGTCTTCAGCATCGGATACAGCGCCGGCAGCAGCGACTGCATCATGTCATTCAGCAGGTGGCAGAAGCTGATGGCCGCGAGGATCCCCACGGCCGTGCGACCGGCCGCGCCGGCGGCGCTGACAGCTGAGGCTCGGGCGGATTCGTTCAAGCGGGCTCTCGGCAGGCACGCGCAATTGTCCCGCGCAGGCTGCCAATGTGCCGGATTTCTGCCGCGAATCCCATCTCTCGAAATGTACGCTCGATCGGATAGCGGCTCCCCGCTTGCGGACGCAGGGTTTGTCACCGCCGGCCGGCCGGGTCATCATGCGCGACACTCGGAGGGATCAGGTTGACCAGCAGTCCGCAAGCCGTCGGCTCGCTCGATGTTGCTCTCGGCCACACGGCTCGATTGCTGGCCACTCAACCGGCGCTGGCCGCCGAACAGGCGTCGGAGATCCTGAAGGTCGCGCCTGGCCATCCGTTGGCGACTCTGCTACTGGGGGTTGCACGCCGTGCCTGCGGGGATGTGGACGCGGCGGCGCGGCTCCTTGAGCCACTCAGCGCGGCGCACCCGAACTGGGCCGCCGTGCACTACGAGTACGGTGTCGCGCTGGGAGCGCTGGGACGGGGCGACGGTGCGATCGCGGCGTTGCGTCGTGCCGTGGCGCTCAAACCCGACCTGGCCGACGGTTGGCTCGCGCTGGCCGGGCATTTGAACGCTGTCGGCGATACCGCGGGCGCGGACTCCGCGTACGCGCTGCACTTGAGGTGCTCGACCAAGGACCCGCGGCTCATCGAGGCGGCCGCCGCACTCTGCGAGAACCGCATTCCGTGCGCTGAGGCGCTACTGCGCGAGCACCTGAAGCAGCGTCCGACGGATGTCGCCGCCATCCGCATGTTCGCCGAGGTGGCGGCCCGATTGGAGCGCTACGGCGACTCCGAAAAGCTGCTGGCACGCTGTCTTGAGCTTGCGCCGGGGTTTACGGCCGCGCGACGCAACTACGCGACGGTGCTCCACCGCCAGTACAAAGATGTCGCGGCGCTCGAGGAAGTCGAGCGGCTGCTGACGAAGGACCCACACGACCCCACCTGTCGCAATCTCAAGGCCGCGATCCTCGGCGGGCTCGGCCGCTATGAGGAATCGATCGAGCTCTACGCGGGCGTCCTCGCCGAGTATCCGCAGCAGGAGAAGGTGTGGCTCAACTACGGGCATGCTCTGAAGACCGCGGGGCGCCAGGAGGAGGGTATTGCGGCCTACCGCCGCTGCATCGCGCTTGCCCCAAACAGCGGCGCCGCCTACTGGAGCCTCGCCAACCTCAAGACGTTCCGGCTTGCGGCCTCAGATGTTGCTGCCATGCGCGCGCAGCTTACCGGCGGCGACCCCGCGCCGGACGATCGGATACAGCTGCATTTCGCGCTCGGCAAGGCGCTCGAGGATGCGGCGAGCTACGAGGAGTCGTTTCAGCACTATGCCGAGGCCAATCGCCTGCGCCGCTCGAGCGCGGCATACGACGCGCAACGAACCACGGCGCGGCTTAAGCGCTCGCGGCAGATTCTGACGCGGGAATT
>DASWUP010000210.1:0-8965 GCA_036401635.1 Steroidobacteraceae bacterium | reverse complement strand
AGGCCAGACCACGACTAAGCTGGAACACCGTGGAATCGGGTCATCCGGTCAGCTACCGCGTCGAGCCCGCCCGAAGCCCCTGGCAGCGGTTCGCGGTCCGCCTGCTGTCTCTGCTTCCGCTGGATCGTGAGCTATGAGAGTGCTCACGAAGCGCGGAAGTCCTCGGCAACCGCTTCCAGCAGCGTCGGGCCGGGCCGCGCCAGCGCCGCGCGCAGCGCCTCCGCCAGGGCCGCAGCTCCATGAACGCGTACACCCGCGGCCCCGCAGGCGCCGGCGAGCGCCACGAAGTCCGGATTGCGCGCCACCACGCCGATCGGGGCGATGCCGGCAGCACGCATGTCGTCGCGAATCTGCCCGAGGGCGCCGTTATTCCACACGACGAGCGGCAGGTTGAGGTTGAGTTCGACCGCCGTCATCAGTTCCTGCAGCGTGAACTGCACGCCGAAGTCTCCGGCGAGCGCCACCACCGCGCGCGCCGGCTGCGCAATCTTGGCGCCGATGGCGGCCGGCAGGGCGTAGCCGAGGGTGCCGTAACCGGACGGGTGAAACCATACCCCGGGACGCTCGGCGGCGAAGGCGTAGTTTCCCAGGTAGGCGATCTGGGTCATGTCGGTGAATAGCACCCCGTCGTCCGGAACACTTGCACGCAGCGCGCGCAAGGCCGCGAAGCGGGCGCGTGCGTCCGAGTCAAATTGCGCATCGATCCGCGCGCGATAGGCTGCGCCGGCGCCCGCCGCCGTGCGCCAGCCGCGACGTACGCGGCTCGCGCCGGCCAGGATCTCGAGGCTCGCCCCCGCGTCGCCCCTGACGAGCACGTCCGCTGCAAACTGATCCGACAGTTTGTGGTCGTCGATGTCGAGGCGCACCAGACGGCCGCTCATCGCCAGGCGTGTGGTCGTGTAAACGTCGGTTTCGGACAATTCCGTGCCCGCGGCTACCACGACGTCGGCGGCAGCCACCAGTTCCTGGGTCGCCGCATACGGCAGACTCGCCCCGAGACTGGCGGGGTGGCTCTCCGCGACCACACCCTTACCGGCCACCGTGCTGATGAGATAGCCGTCGAGCGCTTCCACCAGCTGGCGCAGGGCGCCGCCGGCGCCACGTGCGCCGCCGCCGGCAATGATCAGGGGCCGCTGCGCTTCATTGAGCAGCGCCTGCGCGGCCGCGAGCGCCGCGGGTGCTGGCGGTGGCGTGCCGCCGCTGCGCGCAAAGCGTTCCGGGCGCAGTGTCGTCCGCTCGCCGAGCAGGTCGAGCGGGATCTCGAGGTACGCTGGCCGCGGCCGCCCGGCGTGCAGCGTGGCGAATGCCGCCCGCAGATGATCGCGCACATCCTGCGCGCTGCGGGCGCTGCGGGCCAGGCCGGTGACCCCGGCAGCTACGGCGCGTTGATCCTCGAGCTCGTGCAACACGCCCCAGCCCTTGCCAAGGGAGGCGCGCACCGGGGTGCTCGCGATGACCAGCAGCGGCACCGAATCCGAATACGCCTGGGCAACGGCCGTGAGAGCGTTGGTCACGCCCGGACCGGAGATCACGAACGCCGCCGCCGCCGATCCGCTCACGCGCGCGTAGCCGTCGGCGGCGAAGCCGGCGTTTTGCTCGTGGCGCACCAGCACGTGCCGCAGGCGCTCGGATTCCAGGCCACGGTACAACTCGATGTTGTGCACGCCCGGAATACCAAACACCGTGTCGATGCCGTTGGCCGCGAGCGTCTCAACGACGTAGCGCCCGATCGTCCAGGAAGCCGCATTCATGCGCTTGAAATGTTAACACCGCACACGCACAGTAAGAATGTGAAGTTCGCGGCACTTGTGAACCGTATCAGCGGCGAGGGCGCCGATGCGTGGCTCACGCATTACCAGGCGGTGGCGGCGCGCGAGCGCGGCGAGGACGTGATCGTGCTCAGCGTGGGCGATCCGGATCTCGACACGCCCGCGCCCATCGTCGAACGTGCCATCGGGCAGCTGCGCGCTGGCGACACCCACTACCTACCCGCCGCCGGGCGCTTGGGGCTGCGGCAGGCAATCGCCCGCTCGCACGCGGCACGCTGCGCTCAGCCGGTCGGCGCCGACAACGTGGTGTTCTTTGCCGGCGCGCAGAATGCGCTGTTCGTCGCGTCCATGTGCCTCGCGGGACCCGGCGATGAGGTCGTGACCTTCGAGCCGTTGTACCCGACTTACCCCGCCACCATCGAGGTCTCGGGGGCGCATCTGGTGCGTGTGCCGGCGGCTGCCGGCTGGCGTCCGGATCTGACCGCGCTCGCGTCCCTCATCACGCCCCGCACCCGCGCGATCTTCTGGGCGACACCGAACAATCCGAGTGGCGTGGTGCTGAACGATGCTGAGTTGGCTGTAATCGCGGCGCTCGCGCGCCGGCACGATCTGTGGCTCGTCTCCGACGAGGTGTACGCGGGACTGGCGCCGGGTGGACGCGTGCCGAGTCTCGCAGCCCACTTGCCCGAGCGCGTCGTGACCGTCGGCAGTCTCTCGAAGTCGCACTCGATGACTGGCTGGCGCGCCGGCTGGCTGGTGGGGCCCCGCGAACTGGCAGTCCATGCCGAACAGCTTGCGATGTGCATGCTGTTCGGGCTGCCGGGTTTCATCCAGGAGGCGGCGATCACGGCGCTCACGCTCGCGCCGGAAGCCGAGCAGCGCATCCGTGGATTCTGCGCGGCGCGCCAGCAGCGTTTTGCTTCGGGTATCCGCGACATCCCGCTTCTGCGGGCGATCACACCCGAAGCGGGCATGTTCATGCTGATCGACGTGAGCGCCACCGGGCTCTCGGGTGCAGAATTCATGCGCGCCCTGTATGTCTCAGGACGCGTCTCGGTGATGGATGGCGCAGCGTTCGGGCGCTCGACCGGCGGCTGCGTGCGCGTGTGCTTCGCCACCGACGAGGCCACGCTCGATGCGGCGTGCACACGGCTGCGGCAGTTTTGCGAGGCTCTGCCGCGCTCCGCAGCTCGCAGCGGCGCCGGTCGACCTGCAAGTTAGACCACGCCGAGGGCACCGGGCTTCGGGTCAAATAGCGGGTGATGCGCCCTTGGGCGGTATCGTTCCGCCGGGTGTCAGCTTGTCGATCGCCGTCGGCAGCACCTGCGAGAGTTTCTGGGTCAACTCCTGGGGGCTCATGCCCGCCTTCGCCGCCAGCTGGCGCAGCAGGTCGCTGTCGCCGAACACCTTGTTGAGCTGATCTGCGGAGATCGCTTGGTTCGGTCCGTTGGAGATCCAGGAGCGCGCCACGCCCCCGAGTCCCTGCTGCTCGAGCTGCGAGATCACTCCCTGCACGCCGCCGTGCTGTTGAATAAAGGAATTTACCGCTGTGGCCATTTCCGCTCCGACGATGCCGCCCAACAATCCCTCCAGCATTCCCATAGCGCCTCCTGGGTCGTGGTCGAGGTTCGACAAGGGGGTATTCTCCGGCAAAGCTTCGCCGGGACTCAACGCTTAGACGTCGGCGCGGGGCACCGTCACGGCGGCGGGCAGACGGCGGGGTCCCTCCCGCCGCCCGATCAAGCAGTCAGACCTACTGGCAGGCCTTGCCGTGCGCCGCATGGAAGCCTTGTGTCTTCGCATCGGCCTCGGACAGGTACTCACCGCTCTTGGTCTTGCCATACCACTTGTCGCTCGAGCAGTGATACGTCTTGGTCGCCTTGTTCACCCACACCATCCCGGGGCCGGCGCCCGGGGCCGCCGCCGTGGAGGCAGTCGACTGCGCGGACTTCGTGGCTGTTGCAGGAGGTGCGGCGGGCACCGCCGTAGCGGGCGCAGGAGCTGCGGCACTGCCAGCCGCGGCCGCTGCGCCGTACCACTGCTTGACGCCCTTGTGGCCGGCGCACGCACCCCTCTTGGTCGCGCCGGAGTAGTAGCTGCCGTCCTTGCACAAGCCGTTCGTACCAGCGGGGGCACCCGCCGGCGCCTGAGCGAAGCTGACAGTGGCCAGGGCGAGCGCCGCGGCCAGCGAGGCAATACCGATTGACTTCGACATGAGTTGTCACCTCTGAAGGAAAATCCATTGCAGCGCACAGCATGGGCGTGAAGAGCTGAACCGCGAATGAACTCGTGCGCGTGCCGCGGCCGATCGCGGCAGGGCGTGCGCGGCGCGCTCACTTATTATATTATTATGACGACATTAAAAAGCCCGTGCGCGGGGGTGCGTGCGCGATCATGAGACAGGTAAGAACGCTGGGTCTTCTGGGTACGGGAGTCATCGGCGGTGGCTGGGCCGCCCGCGCGCTGCATTTCGGAATCGACGTCGTGGCCGCAGACCTTAAGCCGGAAATGGAGGAGTGGATCCGCGGCGCCGTCGCCAATGCCGAAGGGGCGCTGGCGCGGCTCACGTTGGCGCCGCTGCCACCGAAGGGAAAGTTGTCATTCACTACTGACCTGCACGCCATGGCACGGCAGACCGATTTCATCCAGGAGAACATCCCCGAGCAGCTCGAGATGAAGCAGCGGGTGCTCGCCGACGTCAGCCATCATGCGCCGGCCGATGTCGTGATCGCCTCCAGCACCTCCGGTCTCATGGCCTCGGATCTGCAGCGCGCAATGGTGGCCCCGGAGCGCTTCCTGGTCGCGCATCCCTTCAACCCCGTGTATCTGTTGCCGCTGGTGGAGCTGGTCGGCGGCCAACAGACCTCCGCCGCGGCCCTGGACGCTGCCAGCAGCTTCTTTAGCTACATCGGCATGCATCCGTTGCGGGTGCGCCGCGAAGTGCCGGGCCATCTCACCGACCGGCTGCAGGAAGCGTTGTGGCGCGAGATCCTGCACATGGTGAATGAGGACTTGGCCACCACCGGCGAGCTCGACGACTCCATCGTGTACGGGCCGGGCCTGCGCTGGGCAGCCATGGGCACCAACCTGATCTATCACCTCGCCGGCGGGGAAACCGGCATGCGGCATATGCTCAGGCAGTTCGGACCGTGCCTGAAATGGCCGTGGACGAAGCTCGAAGCCCCGGAGCTGACCGAGGCGCTGATCGACAAGATGGTTGCGGGCACGCAGGCGCAGGCCGCCGGCCGCTCGATCCGCGAGCTCGAGCGTTTGCGGGATGACTACCTGGTAGCGATCCAGCAGGTGCTGAAGCAATACAACATCGGCGCGGGTGCCACGTTGCGCTCGCTCGAGGAGCGTCTGTACGAGACTGCCGGTGCCGGCGCGCGCGAGCACATCCGGGATGCGGTGAGCGCGGCAGAGGCTGGGGCCGGCGCCGGCGAGGCGCTGCGAGTCGTGGAGACTTACGTGCGGCCGGAGTGGATCGACTACAACGGTCACATGACCGATTCGCGCTACCTGCAGGTGTTTGGCGATGCGACGGATGCGCTGTTCAGGTACGCCGGCGTCGACGCTGCATACCGCAAATCCGGGCGGGCGATGTATAGCGTCGAAACACACCTCAGTCACCAGGCGCAGGCGCTCGCGCTCGAAGCGCTGTACGTGACGACGCGGGTGCTGGAGCTCGACGACAAGCGCGTGCGGCTGTTTCACAGCCTGCATCGCCGGCGCGATGACGCGCTGGTTGCTACCGGGGAGCAGCTGTATGTGCACGTGAGTGCGCCGCCCGGCAAGGCCTCGCCGATGGACGCGGGAGTACGCGCGCGCCTCGCGGACCTCCAGGCTACGCAAAGGAGAGGCCATGCCCAAGATCGTCGATCATGAGCAGCGCCGCGACGAGATCGCGCTGGTCGCCTGCCGGGTCGTGGCCCAGTACGGCTTCGAGCAGGCGACGATCGTGCGCATCGCGCGCCAGGCGGGCTATACGACCGGCATGGTGGCGCACTACTTCGATACCAAGCAGGACATCATCATCGCCGCCTTGCGGCTGATCCTGCGCCGCGTCGAGGAGCGCCTGATGCGCAGCGGCGCCGGTGGGCAGCCGGATCTGCTTAGCGTGCTGACCGAGGCGCTACCGGTCGACGAGACGCGCTACATCGAATGTGCGTTCTGGATCGCGTTCTGGGGGCAGGTGCCGGCCGACAAGCGCCTGAAACGCATCAACGCCGGGTTGCATCGCGAGTATCTGCGGCTGTTCGAGCGCTGCCTGGCACGCGGCTGGCGGGAATGGCAACAGTGGCCGGCGGCTACCCAGCAACGGGTGCTGCGCTCGGTGGTGACCTTTATCAACGGTGTGACCGCGAGTACCGTGGCGAGCCGCGACGAGTGGCCGGCTTCCGGCCAGATCGCGCAGCTGCGGCTGCAGCTGCAGCTGCTGCACGCCTGGGCGATGAGCGCCGCCAGCCCGGCAGCGTTCCGCAGCAGCCGTAAGGCATCCGCTTGAGGAGGATCGATGGACTTTGCGCTCACTGAAGAACAGCAGCTGATCGTCCGGACCACGCGCGAATTCGTCCGCCGCGAGCTCGTGCCCCACGAGCGCGAGGTGGAGGAGAGCGGCAGGCTGCGCGAGGATCTGCGGCGCGAACTGAAGGCCAAGGCGATTGCCGCCGGCCTGTACGCGGCCAACATGCCCGCCGAAGTCGGTGGCGCGGGACTCGACGCGGTGAGCTGGGTGCTGTACGAGAAGGAGCTCGGGCATACCGGCTACGTGCTGCATTACGCCTGCGTCGCCCGTCCCTCGAACATCCTGCTCGCCTGCCAGGGAGCGCAGCGCGAGCGCTACCTGCTGCCGGCGGTGCGCGGCGAACGCACCGAGTGCCTGGCGATGAGCGAACCGCAGGCGGGCTCGGACCTGCGCAGCATGAAGACCAGCGCGCGGCCGCTGGGGGGTGACTTCATCGTCAACGGCACCAAGCACTTCATCAGTCACGCCGAGCACGCCGACTTCGTGATCCTGTTTGCCGCCACCGGTGAGGAGGACTCCCCGCGCGGCAAGCGTAGGCTGATCACCGCGTTCCTGGTCGACAGCGGCACGCCCGGTTTCGAGGTACTGCCCGGCTACCAGAACGTCTCACATCGCGGCTACACCAACAGCATCCTGCAGTTTACCGACTGCCGGCTGCCGCGAGCTGCGGTGCTCGGGGAAGTTCACCGGGGATTCGATGTTGCCAACACCTGGCTCGCAGCAACGCGCCTGCAGGTGGCGGCCAATTGCCTCGGGCGCGCCGAGCGGGCGCTCGGGCACGCGAAGCAGTGGGCGGTCGATCGCGTGCAGTTCGGGCAGCAGATCGGCAAGTTCCAGGGCGTCTCCTTCAAGCTCGCGGACATGGCGCTCGAGCTGCGTGCCGCGGAGTTGCTCACCCTGGAAGCGGCATGGAAGCTGGATCAGAAACTCGCGACCGACATGGACATGGCGATCGCGAAGCTGAAGGCGACCGAGGTGCTGGCGATGGTGGCCGACGAGGCGCTGCAGATTCATGGCGGCATGGGGCTGATGAGCGAGCTGCCGCTGGAGCGCATCTGGCGCGATGCGCGCATCGAACGCATCTGGGACGGCACCAGCGAGGTGCAACGGCACATCATTTCGCGGGCGCTGCTGCGGCCGCTCGGCGGCTGAGGCGCCGGGCGCGACCCGTTAGCGCGTCACCTGCCTTTCCACACCGGCTTGCGCTTTTCGGCGAAGGCGCGCGCGCCTTCCTTCAGATCTTCCGAGCGGATGACTTTCTGCACGGCGTTGAGGCTATCGTGCAACTCAAATGCCGCATGCTCCGCGACCATTTCGGTGTGGCGCAGCAGCTGTTTGATGGCCGGGAACAGCAACGGCGGACCGTCGGCGAGCTGCTGGGCGATCTCGCGGGCTTTCGCGAGCCCCTGGCCCTTGGGCACGACATGGTTGGCGAGGCCCCAGTGCTTAGCTTCGATGGCGTCCATCCAGCGGCCGGTCATCAGGAACTCGACGGCGACGTGGTAGGGAATGCGCCGCCGCAGTTTGATGGTGCCCGCGTCCGCGAGCACGCCCACGTTGATCTCGGGGAGCGCGAACTTCGCGTGCTCTTCCATCACAATGATGTCCGTCCCCAGCACGATCTCGAAACCGCCGCCACAGGCGATGCCGTTGACCGCGGCGATGAGAGGCTTGTCGAGATTACGCGGGTGGTTCAGGCCCCCGAAGCCGCCCGGGCCCCAGTCCTCGTCCGACTCCTCGCCGCCGGCGGCACCTTTCAAGTCCCAGCCCGGGCAGAAGAAGCGCTCGCCGGCGCCGGTCACGATCGCGACGCGCAGCGCCGGGTCGCCGCGGAACGCGGCGAACACCTGATTCAGCCGCCGGCTCGCCGCCAGATCGATGGCGTTCGCCTTTGGGCGGTCGATGGTCACCTCGAAAACCGCACCCCGGGTTGCAGTGCTGATGCCGTCGGACATGTCAGTGCTCCTCCACCAGGCGGATCAATGCGTCGACTGCCACCGCGCCGAGCCCTGCAGGGCGCACGATGACGGGATTCAGGTCGAGTTCCACCAGGCGTTCGAGGTTCGCCGCGGCGTAGCGCGCGCAGGCGAGAGCGGTCTGCACGAGCGCAGTGACATCCGCCGCTGGACCGCCGCGGTACCCGGCGAGCAGCTTCCCGAGCTTGAGTTTAGCGATTGCAGCCTCGATGGAGGCGGCGGTGAAGGGCGGCAACAGACTCACGCTGTCGCGCAGCAGCTCGGTCAGCACGCCGCCGGCGCCGAGCACCAGCAGCTGCCCGAATTGCGGGTCGACGGTCACGCCGATCAGCACCTCCGCAACACCGTCGTTCACCATCTCCTCGACGAGCAGCGTCGCGGAAAGTGTCGACAGCCGTTGCGCGGCGGCGGCTGCTTGAGCTGCGGTGCGCACGTTGAGGACTACACCACCGAGCTCGGATTTGTGCTCGAGCGCCGCGCCGGTCGCCTTGATCACCACCGGAAATCCGAGCGCCTCGGCCGCATCCGTCGCCTCAGCAGCACTGACGACCCTCGAGCGCGGCACCGGCACGCCGAACGCAGCCAGCGCGCGCTTGCCCTCGTGCTCCGCCAAAGCGCGTGCGGGCCCGGCCGCGGCGCGCGGTATGCGCAGCTGCACCGGGGCAGCGCCGCGCGCCCAGGTCTCGCCGACCGCG
>DASWUP010000209.1:0-8874 GCA_036401635.1 Steroidobacteraceae bacterium | reverse complement strand
CACATCGCCGAGCGGATGTCCTGGAAGGCGTCCACCGGCGGCACCGGGAAGTAGCCGCCCTTGATGCCGGGGCGGTGACCCTTGTTGCCGTCCTGGTATTCAGTGGGCGAGTTCCACGCACCCTGCACGGAGTCGATGGAGTAGAAAGCGCCGCGCATCTCATTGCTGAAGCGCACGCTGTCGAAAATGAAGAACTCGTTCTCCGGCCCGAACAGCGCGGAGTCGGCGATGCCGGTCGACTTGAGGTAGGCCTCCGCGCGCTTGGCAAGCGAGCGCGGGTCGCGCTCGTAGCCCTGCATGGTCGCAGGTTCGATCACGTCGCAGCGCAGGTTGACCGTGGTCTCTTCGAAAAACGGATCGATGACCGCGGTGCTGGCTTCGGGCATGAGGATCATGTCCGACTCATTGATGCCCTTCCAGCCGGCGATGGAGGAGCCGTCGAACATCTTGCCGTCGCGGAACAGCTCTTCATCGACCAGTCGCGCCGGGATGGTCACGTGCTGCTCCTTGCCGCGCGTGTCCGTGAAGCGCAGGTCCGCGAACTTCGCCTGTTTTTCTTTTATGAGCTTCAGTACGTCACTGGGTGTCATGTCGCCTCCGGGAAAGGATTAGAGCTCGCCGCCAAATTCCTGGGGCTTGGCCCGCAAGGGTGGCGGCATGGTGTGACAGTGCAGGGCCTGTGCCAGGGCCCCGGACACGTCAAATCAATTAGTTAGAGCGCAAATCGACCGCGCCTCGCACCACATTGGTGCGTGCTGGACGGATTATTGCACCATTTGTGTGCGATAGGCAGCAACGCGGCAGCCTGGCGCATACGGAGCCGCCCGCAGCGCGGTTTTGGTGCGGGCACTCTCGCCAGTCAACCTGACCGGCGCCCGCCGTATACTCGCGCGCTCTTTGGGATCAGAAAGTCCGGTCCATGAAAATCGGCCGCGCGCCGCACACTTTCCAGGAGCTGATCTTCACCCTGCAGCGTTACTGGTCCGGAGAGGGGTGCGTCATCCTGGAGCCTTACGACATGGAAGTCGGCGCCGGCACGTTTCACACCGCGACCTTCCTGCGCGCGGTTGGCCCGGAGCCCTGGCGCGCCGCGTACGTGCAGCCCTCGCGCCGACCGACCGACGGCCGCTACGGCGAGAACCCCTTCCGCCTGCAGCACTACTACCAGTACCAGGTGGTGATCAAACCCTCCCCGCTGCCGATCCTGGATCTGTACCTGGGAAGCCTCGCCGCGCTGGGCCTGGATCCGCTGGTGCACGACGTGCGTTTCGTCGAGGACAACTGGGAGTCGCCCACGCTCGGCGCCTGGGGCCTGGGGTGGGAGGTGTGGCTGAACGGCATGGAAATCACGCAGTTCACCTACTTCCAGCAGGTCGGCGGCCTCGACTGCCGCCCCGTGACCGGCGAGATCACCTATGGACTCGAGCGGCTCGCAATGTACCTGCAGGGTGTCGAGAGCATCTACGACATCCTCTGGAGCGAGGGCGCCTCCGGAAGCATCACCTACGGCGACGTGTTCCATCAGAACGAGGTCGAGCAGTCTGCCTACAACTTCGAATACGCGGACGTGCCGACCCTGCTGAGGCATTTCGAGGATCACGAACGCGCCTGCCAGGGGCTGCTCGCGGCGAGGCTCGCGCTGCCCGCGTATGAGCAGGTGCTCAAGGCCTCACACACCTTCAACCTGCTGGATGCGCGGCGCGCGATTTCCGTGACTGAGCGCCAGCGCTACATCCTGCGCGTGCGCACGCTCGCAAGCGCGGTGGCGAAAACCTATCTCGAGCGCCGCGAGGCGCTCGGTTTCCCGCTGCTGAAGCCCGCGCCGCCGGCTCTGGCCGCCGCTGCCGGAGCCGTGCCATGAAGGCCGAACGGCGCGATTTCCTCCTTGAAATCGGCACCGAGGAGTTGCCGCCCAAGGCGCTGCCGGCCTTGCAGCAGGCCCTCGTGTCGGGCCTGGCCGCGGGGCTCGACAAGGCGGGCCTGGTGCACGGTGAGCTCGTCGGCTTTGCCACACCCAGGCGCCTTGCCGTGTGGGTGAAGCGTCTCGCCACCCACCAGCCCGAGCAGCACCTGAAGCGCCGCGGGCCGCCGGTGAACGCGGCGTTCGATGCGGCCGGGGAGCCGACGCGTGCCGTGCTCGCATTCGCCCAGAGTTGCGGCACGAGCGTCGAGGCCCTGCAGCGCCTGGATGAAGGCAAGGGGACGTTCGTGTTTTTCGTGGGTACGAAGCCCGGCGGGCTCGCGGTGGAGTTGCTGCCGGGGTTGGTGCAGGCCGCGCTCGACGCGCTGCCGATTCCGCGCCGCATGCACTGGGGAGCGGGCAACGCGATGTTCGTGCGCCCGGTGCACTGGGTAGTGATGCTGTTCGGCAGGGACGTGGTTGCCGCCACGCTCCTCGACACGCCCGCGGGCAATCTCACCAGCGGCCATCGCTTTCACGCGCCCAAGCCGATCCGCATCGCGAGCCCCGGCTCCTACGAGCGCACGCTGCGCGAGCGCGGTTACGTGCTCGCGGATTTCGCGGCGCGGCGCGAGCGCATCCGCGCACAGGTCACGGCGGCGGCGGCGAGCGTGGCGGGAAGCGCGCTGATCGCAGAGGCGCTGCTGGAGGAGGTGACCGCACTGGTGGAATGGCCGGTGGCGCTCACCGGTCGCTTTGAGGAGCGCTTCCTGTCACTGCCGCGCGAAGTGCTGATCTCGACCCTCGAGGACCACCAGCGCGACTTCCCGGTGGAGGATGCGCAGGGGCGGCTGCTGCCGGCCTTCATCACCGTCAGCAACATCGAGAGCCGCGACCCCTCCAAGGTGCGCGAGGGCAACGAGCGCGTGGTACGGCCGCGCCTCGCCGATGCCGCCTTCTTCTGGGAGCAGGATCGCAAGCGTCCACTCGCCTTGCGCACTGCGGAGCTCGATGCGGTGACCTTCCAGGCGAAGCTCGGCTCGCTCGGCGACAAGACGCGGCGCGTGCGCGCGCTCGCCGGTGAGATTGCCGTCGCCGTCGGCGGCTCACGCGAGCACGCCCAGCGCGCGGGGGAACTGTGCAAGTGCGATCTGCTCACCGCCATGGTGGGCGAGTTTCCCGAGCTGCAGGGAATCATGGGTATGTACTACGCGCAGGCCGACGGGGAGCCTCATGAGGTGGCCGCGGCGATTCGCGAACACTACCTGCCGCGGGCAGCCGGTGATCAGCTGCCGGCGACGCGCGCAGGACTTGCGCTCGCCATCGCAGACAAGCTCGACACCCTCGCCGGCATTTTCGCGATCGGCGAGAAGCCCACGGGAACCAAGGACCCGTTCGGGCTGCGGCGCGCGGCGCTGGGCGTGCAGCGCATCCTGATCGAGAAGGCTCTCGAGCTGGATCTGAAGAGTTTCATCGACCAGGCGCTTGCCGGTGTGCGCGCCGACATCGAGCGCGGCGGCGCCCCCCAGGTCGCCGGCACGGGGATGCCTGCGAAAGCCGCGGCCGCGACGGTGGAATCCACCGCCAGTGAGATCTACGACTTCCTCATGGAACGGCTGCGCGCGTACTACCTCGACAGCGCGGGCGCGCCGCCCACGCCCGGGCAGGCGGCAGTGACCACCGAGATGTTCGATGCGGTGCTCGCGGCGCGGCCTGCCTCGCCGCTGGACTTCGATGCGCGCCTGAAGGCGCTCAGCATCTTCCTCGAGCTGCCCGAGTCCGCCAGTCTCACCGCCGCCAACAAGCGCATCGCCAACATTCTGCGCAAGGCCAACATGACTCCGCCGGCCGAGGTCGATGTGCTGCTGTTGCGTGAGAGCGCGGAAGTGCGGCTGTTCGATTCCATGCGTGCGCTGCGCGATGCGGTCGCCGCCGCCACCGCGCAGCATGAGTACGCCGGCGCGCTCGGCCGGCTCGCACAGCTGCGCCCGGCGGTCGATGCTTTCTTCGATCAGGTGATGGTCATGGACGAGGATCTGCAGCTGCGCGCGAATCGCCTGAGTCTGCTCGCCCAGCTACGGGGCCTGTTCGCGGGGGTCGCGGACCTGTCGCGACTGCCCGGTTGAGCAGCGCACCGACAAGCACCGCCGGCGGCAGCGGCTTGCGCGGGCCGCTCGTGCAGCTCATCGGCTCGCTGTTCTTCACCGGCTTCCTGCCGCTGTGGACGTTTCTCTACGCCATCCCGTTCGTGATCATCTGCCTGTTCCTGCCCTTTGCGCGCCGCTTCGCGCTCGCACGCGCTTACGCCGTCACCGTGCTATGGGTGCTGAGATGGAGCTGCGGGCTCGACTACCGGATCGAGGGCGCGGCGCTTCCCGCGGGCTGTCACATCGCCCTGTGGAAGCACTCCTCGTCGTGGGAAACCATGGCCATGATGGTGGTGTTTCCCCGCCAGGTGTGGGTGCTCAAGCGCGAGCTGCTGTGGCTTCCAGCGGTGGGACTTGCGCTGCGCCAGATGCACGCGATTGCCATCGATCGCAAGGCGGGACACTCCGCGGTGGCTCAGGTCATCGAGCAGGGCAAGCAGCGCCTGGACGAGGGCGACTGGGTGATGATCTTTCCCGAGGGCACACGCATGGCCGAGGGTGAGACCCGCCGCTACGGTGTCAGCGGCACATTGCTCGCGATTGAGACCGGCAGGCTCATCGTGCCGGTGGCGCACAACGCCGGATTCTATTGGCCGCGGCGCGGACTACTGAAGAAGCCGGGAACGGTGCGCGTGGTGATCGGCACACCGGTCGCGACCGCCGGCCGCGAGGTGCGTGAGCTCAACGAGGAGATCCAGGCGTGGGTCGAGGCGACCGTGCGCAGTCTCGAGCCGGCGGCGTCGTGAATCGCGTTAGAAGTCCTCGCCGGAAAGCACCGGCTTGATATCGATAACCGGGGTGCCGTCGACGGCTTCGATGGGGCCAACCAGCAAGCGGTTCTTGTCGACCTGTCGCACCCTCACGCGATGGATGCCGAGCGGGTTCGGCCGGTGAGGCGACGCGTCGCGAAGACCCCGGTGAGCGGGCTGCGCTCATCCCCGCGCGGGTGAACCTTCAGTACGTCACGCTGCGCGCGGTGCAGCCACGTCACTACGATGATGTCATCTCCTGCCGCGAGTCCCTCGAGCGCAGCAGCGGCGAATGCACTGACTTCAAGCCCGGCATCCGGGGTGCCCTCGGAAGCTTGTTTGGGGGCTTGCTCGGCTGTCTTGACTGCTCCAGGTGCGGGTGGCAGCACCGTCGTTCCGTATGTGCGACAGTTCGTCCGCGGGATTGACGGACAGGGTCACTATTGATTCTGTGGTAGGCCCGTGACCTACGGGTTAGATATCAAGGTTCGTAACCGAGAGTGCGTGCTTCTCGATGAATTCGCGGCGCGGTTCGACTTGATCCCCCATCAGCGTCGTGAAAATGTCGTCCGCGGCGACCGCGTCCTCGATCTTCACCTGCATGACGCGTCGGGCTGCCGGATTGATGGTTGTCTCCCAGAGCTGCTCCGGGTTCATCTCGCCGAGGCCTTTGTAGCGCTGGATGGACTGGCCCTTTTTTGCCTGATCGAACAGCCACTTCATCGCTTCCTTGAACGAACCCACGTCCTGTCGCTCGTTGCCGCGGATGACGAAGGCACCCTCACCGATCAAGCCCGCGAGCGTGCGCGCCAGATCCGCAATGCTCTGATATTCGGCCGACTCGAAGAATTCTCGCGGCAGGTACTTGTGGCTCGGTGTGCCGTGCTCGGTCTTGTGCACGATGACTCGCGCCGCGTGTCCGTCGCTCGCGGCACGCATTTCAACCCGGTACGTGCGAGTGCCGTCGGCGAGCGCGTTGAGGCGCTGATTGAGGTCCTGCGCCCAGGCGCGCAGCCACTCGGCGCGATCGAAATTCGCCGGTGTCACTTCGGGCATGTAGATGAGTTGGTCAAGCAACCGGTCGTCGTAGCGCTGTGACCAGCGTTTGACGATCGCCTGAACCTCCATGTACTTGCGTGCCAGCAGTTCGAGCCCCGATCCCGGGAGCGGCGGCGCCTGCGCGTTGACGTGCAGGCCGGCACCTTCCAGAGCGCTGTTGAGCAAGAGTTGGTTGAGCTCGTTGTCGTCCTTGACGTAGGTCTCCTGCTTGCCGCGCTTCACCTTGTACAACGGCGGCTGCGCGATGTAGATGTGACCGCGCTCGATGAGCTCGGGCATCTGGCGGTAGAAAAACGTGAGCAGCAGGGTCCGTATGTGACTTCCGTCAACATCCGCATCCGTCATGATCAATATGCGGTGGTAGCGCAGCTTGGTGATATCGAAGTCATCGCGCCCGATGCCGCAACCTAACGCGGTGATGAGCGTACCGACTTCCGCGGATGACAACATCTTGTCGAAGCGCGCTCTCTCGACGTTGAGGATCTTGCCCTTGAGCGGCAGGATCGCCTGCGTGCGCCGATCGCGCCCCTGTTTGGCGGAGCCGCCGGCGGAGTCGCCCTCGACGATGAAGATCTCCGACAGCGCCGGGTCCTTCTCCTGACAATCGGCGAGCTTGCCGGGCAGACCCGCGATGTCCAGAGCGCCCTTGCGCCGGGTCATCTCGCGCGCTTTGCGCGCCGCCTCGCGCGCCCGCGCCGCCTCGACCATCTTGGCGACGATGGCGCGCGCTTCCTGCGGGTGCTCGAGCAGAAATTCCTGCAGCTTGGTGCCGACCGCGTTCTCCACCACGCCTTTGACTTCGGACGAGACCAACTTGTCCTTGGTCTGCGAGGAGAACTTCGGATCCGGCAGCTTCACCGACAGGATCGCGGTGAGTCCCTCGCGCGCATCATCGCCCGTCATCGGCACCTTGTCTTTTCTTCCGGACAATTGCTTCTCGACGTAGTCATTGAGGGTGCGCGTCAACGCACTGCGAAAGCCCGCCAGATGCGTGCCGCCGTCTTTCTGGGGGATGTTGTTGGTGTAGCAGTACATGCTCTCCTGGTAGGAATCGTTCCACTGCAAAGCCACTTCGACCGACACCGTGCCGTCCTGCGTGCGGAACCAGATCACCGACTCATGGATGGGAGTGCGGGTGCGGTTCAGATACTTCACAAACGCCCGCAATCCGCCGGCGTGTGCAAACACATCGGATTTGTTCTCGCGCTCGTCGATGAGCTCGATGCGCACGCCCGAATTCAGGAACGACAGCTCGCGCAGGCGCTTCGCGAGAATCTCGTAGTTGAACTGGATGTTGGTGAAGATCTGCGAGCTCGGCTTGAAGCGGATTACCGTGCCGCGCTCGTGCGTGTCGCCGATGACGGCGAGCGGTGCGACCGGCTCGCCCAGGTGAAATTCCTGGCGGTGGATCTTGCCGTCGCGTGAGATGGTGAGTTGCAGGTAACCGGAGAGGGCGTTGACGACCGACACGCCGACGCCGTGCAGGCCGCCGGAAACCTTGTAGGAGATGTCATCGAACTTCCCGCCCGAGTGCAGCACCGTCATGATGACTTCGGCCGCGGAGCGCCCCTCCTCGGGATGGATATCCACAGGAATCCCGCGCCCGTTGTCGGAGACCGTCACGGATTCATCGGCATGGATGGTGACGATGATGCGGTCACAATGGCCGGCCAGGGACTCGTCGATCGAGTTGTCGACGACCTCGAACACCATGTGGTGGAGCCCGGTGCCGTCATCGGTGTCCCCGATGTACATTCCGGGGCGTTTCCGCACCGCATCAAGACCCTTTAAGACTTTGATTTTACTGGAGTCGTAGACGTCGTCTGCGGACATGAAGTAACTCGTTTTTGTGACACGACATTATACCGGTTGCACCCTCCCGTGTTCCACGCGGTACGTACGGTCTGGCGTACCGAACAGCCGCGATTCCGCGTGCAACGACGTGACAACGAGCTGACATCGCAAGCTCGCAACCTGCGCGATGAATCGCTGCAAGCGTTCACCATCGAGCTCCGCTGCGGGGTCCTCCAGAAGCAACGTTGGTGTCGTTTGCGTCGCCTCTTGCAGAAGGCGCAGTTGCGCCAGCGTCATCGCCACGGCCACCAGCTTTTGCTGTCCGCGTGAGAGAACCTCCCTCGCCGGGCGACCGTGGAGCCGTACGGCGACGTCAGCGCGATGGGGGCCAACGTGAGTCACGCGTCGAGCCTCATCTCGTGCGCCAGATGCCGCCAGCGCATCGAGGAGCGTGTGATCGTGGCTCCAGCCCCGGAGGTAGTGCAGCTCTACATCAAGTCCGCTCAGGGCTGCAACGGCCTCTTGCCAGTAGGGCTGGAGCTGAGCCACGAAGCGCCGCCGGGACTCCGCGATGACTTCGCCCAGACGCGCCAGCTCGGGATCCCATGCGCTCGCCTGGCCCGTCTGGACCTTCAGCGCGGCATTACGCTGCTTGAGGGCACGCGTGTAGCGCACCCAGGTATGCACGAACTGCGGTTCCACGTGGAACACCGCCCAATCCATCCAGCGGCGCCGGTGGTAGCCGCCTTCCTCAACCAGCTTGTGCACGCCCGGCTCGATCACCTGGATCGGGAAGGACTGGGACAGCTCGGCAAACGACTGCGCTGGTTTACCGGCGACACGGGCGGAGCTTCCCTCCCGAGTCGCCTCGAAGGCCAGTGACTCCGTCTGTCCCGATGTGTGCAAGACCCGGCCAATGACTCTCATTTGATCCTGTCCGTGCCGAATTAACCTCACAGTGTTTCGTATACGGAACGAACGTCCACGGCCCAGCAGAAACATGGCCTCCAGCAGCGAGGTCTTACCCGAGCCATTGCCGCCCCACACGAGACTCAGGCCCGGAGGGACTTCGAGCTCTGCGCACTCGATGCAGCGGACGTTGCTTACGGCGAGTTCGCAGAGACTCACGGGAGCGCGTGCGCCAGACAGGTTCGCCACGAATGAATCGGGACATCCCCCCGGCGCGGCGAAGCACTCTGCGCTGGGGCGCGGCGTGTGATCCCAG
>DASWUP010000208.1:0-1716 GCA_036401635.1 Steroidobacteraceae bacterium | reverse complement strand
GCCGAGGGGCGGCTGGTGAACCTCGGCTGCGGCACCGGCCACCCGAGTTACGTGATGAGCTCGAGCTTCGCCAATCAGACGATCGCGCAGGTGGAGCTGTTCACGCACACGGCGAAGTACCCGGTCGGCGTCTACGTGTTGCCCAAAAAGCTGGATGAGAAAGTCGCGCGGCTGCAGCTCACGAGGCTCAACGCGCAGCTCTCGCCGCTCACCGATGAGCAAGCGCGCTATATCGGCGTGGACAAATCCGGTCCCTACAAACCCGATCACTACCGCTACTGATGAGCACTCCAACCGCGAACTCAGGCGGTGCCACCGGGCACACCGCGGTGGCGCCGGCGCGCACCGCGGGCGGTGCGGTGCTGCTCGACGGCAAGGCGGTGGCCGCGAAGGTGCGTGCCTCGGTCGCGGCGCGCGCGGCGGCCTTCGCCGCGCAGCACGGACGGCGGCCGGGATTGGCAGTGGTGCAGGTGGGGGAAGATCCGGCTTCGAGCGTGTACGTGCGCAACAAGCGCAAATCCTCGCAGGAGGCGGGGATCGAATCCTTCGCACACGACCTGCCGGTGAGCACCAGCGAAGGGCGGATCCTCGCGCTCGTTGCGGCGCTCAATCACGATGAGCGGGTCGACGCCATCCTGGTACAGCTGCCTCTGCCTGCGGGCGTGGACACCAATCGCGTGATGGACGCCGTCGACCCAGCCAAGGACGTCGACGGCTTCCATCCGGTGAACACCGGGCTCCTGACGCAGAAGAGGCCGAAGTTGCGTCCGTGCACGCCGCTCGGGGTGATGCGCCTCGCGCAGGAGTACGGCCTGGCGCTGCCGGGCCTGCGCGCGACCGTGGTGGGGGCTTCCAACATCGTCGGCCGGCCCATGGCGCTGGAACTGCTGCTCGCCCGTGCGACCGTCACTGTGTGCCACACCGGCACCCGGGACCTCAGGGGCGAGGTTAAACGCGCCGAGCTGCTGGTCGCCGCGGTCGGCAAAGCCGGGTTCATCCCCGGTGAGTGGATCCGGCCCGGCGCCGCGGTATTCGATGTGGGGATCAACCGCACCTCCTCCGGCAAAATCGTCGGCGATGTCGCGTTCGAGCGAGCGGCCGAGCGTGCCGGCTGGATCACCCCGGTGCCCGGTGGCCTCGGTCCCATGACCATCGCGATGCTGCTATCCAACGCGGTCGATGCCGCATACCTGCGGGCCGGCACCGCCGTCTAACCGCATGCGCGCGCGAGCGTTCGCGTAGCGGTGGCCAAAGCCAAAGCGCTGCCGCAGGGCCCGGCGTTCATTCTTTACACTATGTTGATGGCCGTTGCGTTGTCGTCTATCGCCGACGCCTGCACATCATCAACCTGTTGTATAGCCGGCGGAACACGCGTCGCGAGCAGCCGGCGCGAATTTTACAACCTGGCAAAGTTGCGTCCGCGCGGCGTTTTTCCAACGCACTCAGCCTTCATCGCCTGCACGTGAGCGCCGCGCAAGACGGCGCAACCCCCGGACGGGCGCGGCAACCGGTTGGTGTGAGCGCGCTGCGGCGAAGCAACACCTAACCCAACATGTTACGGATCGTAGTTCGGCGCGCGTTCGGCCGGTTATCGGTGTATCATTCAAGTCCGGCCCTCCGTTGGGTGATTCTGGAGTAAGAACGATGGCACGACGTCCACCGAACGATGGCGCATCCTGGAGCGCCCGTGAACTGAAAACTCTGAAGGCACTCGCG
>DASWUP010000207.1:0-7864 GCA_036401635.1 Steroidobacteraceae bacterium | reverse complement strand
GGTCCTGTCTCCAAGTTTACGATACTAATCAGCTGAACTAGCATTCAAAGTTAGCGGTTCCTAGTATACTTTAATTGAATCACAGTTTAGTTACCTTACTGCAACCGGGTGCGATGGCGCGCGGATGGGACACTCGATCTTCCAATTGGCACGGCACGCGCTGAGCGGCCATCGACGCTGGCCGGCCTTCTGGCGCAGCGAGCAACCGCGTGAACGCTACGATGCGGTGATAATCGGCGGCGGCGGCCACGGCTTGGCGAGCGCCTACTATCTAATGCGAAATCACGGCATGCGAAGCGTCGCGGTGCTGGAGAAAGGCTGGATCGGCGGCGGCAACACCGGCCGCAACACCACTATCATCCGTTCCAACTACCTGTTCGATGAGAGCGCCGCGCTCTACGACCACGCGGTGAAACTGTGGGAAGGTCTGTCGCAAGTCCTCAATTACAACGTCATGTTCTCGCAGCGCGGCGTCATGATGCTGGCGCACACGGTGCACGATGCGCGGGTGTTCAAGCGACACGTGCACGCCAACCGCGCCAACGGCGTCGACAACGAGTGGTTGACGCCCGAGGAGGCCAAAGCGTTCTGTCCACTGCTGAACATAGGCGAGATCCGCTATCCGGTGCTCGGCGCCGCGCTGCAGCGCCGCGGCGGCACCGCACGGCACGATGCGGTGGCCTGGGGCTATGCGCGCGCTGCCGACGCGCTCGGAGTCGACATCATCGAGAACTGCGAGGTGACCGGGATCCGCCGCGACGCCGGCGGCGCGGTGGAGGGCGTGGAGACCACGCGCGGCACGATCCGCGCGCCGCGCGTCGGCGTGGCGGCGGCCGGCCATACCAGCGTCATCATGAAAATGGCCGGCATCGAGCTGCCGCTCGAGAGTTACCCGCTGCAGGCACTGGTGTCTGAACCGGTGAAGTCGGTGTTTCCGTGCGTGGTCATGTCCAACACCATCCACGCCTACATCAGCCAGTCGGACAGGGGGGAGCTGGTCATCGGCGCCGGCACCGACGCCTACACTTCCTATACACAGCGCGGCGGCCTGCATATCACCAGCCATGCGCTGGAGGCGATCTGCGAGCTGTTCCCCATGTTCCGGCGGCTGCGGATGCTGCGCAACTGGGGTGGCATCGTCGATGTGACACCCGACCGCTCGCCCATTATCGCGAAGACTCCGGTGCCGGGGCTGTACGTAAACTGCGGCTGGGGCACCGGCGGATTCAAGGCGACTCCGGGTTCGGCCCAGGTGTTTGCCTGGACCATCGCGCGCGATGAGCCGCACCCGATCAACGCGCCCTTCACGCTGGAGCGCTTCCGCGACGGTCACCTTATCAACGAAGCGGCCGCGGCCGCCGTGGCGCACTGATGCTACTGATCGACTGCCCCTATTGCGGCGAGCGTCCCGAGCCGGAGTTCGTGTACGGCGGGCAGGCGCACATCGCCCGGCCGCAACCGCCGCTGGAAGTCTCCGCGCAGCAGTGGGCGGATTATCTGTACCGGCGTGACAACACCCGCGGTGTGCACGCCGAGCGCTGGCGTCACATGCACGGCTGCGGCCGCTTCTTCAACGCGTTGCGCGACACGACGACCGACCATTTCCTCGCCACCTACAGGGTGGGTGAGCCGGCCCCCGCTGCCGCGGCGCGGGTGCCACGGTGAACGAGAGCCTGCGCACCGAAGCCGGCGGGCGCATCGATCGCTCGCGCGTCCTGCATTTCAGCTTCGACGGGCGCTCGTACACAGGCTTTGCCGGCGACACGCTCGCCTCGGCGCTGCTCGCCAACGGCGTGCACCTCATGGGTCGTTCCTTCAAGTATCACCGCCCGCGTGGTGTGCTGGCATCCGGCGCCGAAGAGCCCAACGCGCTGGTTGCGGTGCGCCGCGACGCAGCGCGCTACACGCCCAACCTGCGCGCCACTCTGGTCGAGCTGTACGAGGGGCTCGCGGCGCACAGTCAGAATCGCTGGCCGAACCTTGCCTTCGATTTCGGCGCCGTCAACGACTTACTCGCACCATTCATCCCGGCCGGGTTCTACTACAAGACGTTCATGTGGCCGCGGCGCGCGTGGCAGTCGTTCTACGAGCCGCGCATTCGCGCCGCCGCCGGGCTCGGACGCTCTCCCACCGAGGCAGACCCCGACCGCTATGCCTCGCGCTACGCCCACTGCGACGTACTCATCGTGGGCGCCGGCCCCGCCGGCCTGGCTGCCGCCGCTGCCGCCGCCACCACTGGCGCGCGGGTCATGCTGTGCGATGAGCAGAACGAGTTCGGCGGCTCGCTGCTCGCGGATGATCCGCGCACGGCCGCCAGTATCGAGGGCCGCCCCGCGCCGCAGTGGCTGAGGGAGACCGTGGCCGCTCTGGGCTCGAACGCGCGCGTCACGCTGCTGCCGCGCACCACCGCGTTTGGTTACTTCCCGCACAACCTCGTGGGACTGAACGAGCGCCTGACCGACCACCTCGCCGACCCGCATCCGGATGTGCCGCGCGAACGCCAGTGGCAGGTGCGCGCACGCGAAGTGGTGCTCGCGACCGGCGCCATCGAGCGCCCGCTGGTGTTTCCGGGTAACGACCGGCCGGGCATCATGCTGGCCGGCGCGGCGCGCACCTGGCTCAACCGCTATGGGGTCCTGCCGGGCACGCGCGCCGTGATCGTCACGGCGTGCGACGAGGCGTACGCGGCAGCGCTCGAGCTGCAACAGGCAGGAGTGTTCATCGCGAGCATCGCGGATGTGCGTGCCGCGGACGACGGCCCGTGGGTCGCAACGGCGCGCGCCGCCGGCATTCCGGTGCTGGCACGGGCGACGGTGCTCGGCACCGGTGGACGACGCCGCGTAAACACGATCCGGCTCGCGCAGCTCGAGGGCGGTGAGGTGGTGGTCACACAGATTCAGCCGTGCGACCTGGTGCTCATGTGCGGTGGCTTCACACCGAGCGTGCACCTGTTCTCGCAGTCACGCGGCAAGCTCCTGTGGGATGAGGCGCTGCTCGCGTTCCTGCCGGGCACGCCGGCCGAGCGCGTGCGCAGCGCCGGCGCGTGTCGCGGCGTATTTGCACTCAGCGCTGCGCTCGCCGATGGCGCCGCCGCCGGAGCTGGCGCCGCGCGCGAGGCCACCGCGCCTGCGCGCACGGGCGTGCGTCCGTCGGGCGCAGGCATGCCGCCCGCCGCAGGCGCTGCTGCGTCGACAGGCGGCGCAACCGGCTTCGCCGGCGCCCTGCCCCAGCCGGCACGTGCCCGCGCGCGCGCTTTCGTCGATTGGCAGAACGATGTGACCACCAAGGACCTGGCGCTTGCGACGCGCGAAGGATTTCGCTCGATCGAGCACATCAAGCGCTACACGACCACGGGCATGGCGACGGACCAGGGCAAGACCTCCAACCTGAATGCGCTCGGCATCGTGTCACGCACCCTCGGCAAGGCCATCCCCGAGGTGGGACTGACGACCTTCCGCATGCCGTACACGCCCGTGACCTTCGGCAGCTTCGCAGGTCCGGCGCGCGGGGAGCTGTTCGATCCGGTGCGCACCACGCCGATGCATGAGTGGGCGCGCGCGAACGGTGCGGTGTTCGAGGATGTGGCCCTGTGGAAGCGCGCACGCTACTTTCCGCGCGGCGCCGAAAGCATGCACGCGGCGGTGGGACGCGAGTGCCTCGCGGTGCGCAACGGCTGCGGCATTTTCGACGCCTCGACGCTCGGAAAGATCGAAGTGGTCGGCCAGGACGCGGTCACGTTCATGAACCGCCTGTACGTCAATGCGTGGACGAGTCTCGCCGTCGGCCGTTCGCGCTATGGCGTGCTGCTGCGCGATGACGGCTTTGTCTACGACGATGGTGTGGTGGCGCGCGTGAGCGAGAACTGCTTCCACGTCACGACCACCACCGGCGGCGCCCCCGGGGTGCTGGCGATGATGGAGGACTACCTGCAGACCGAATGGCCCGACCTGAAAGTGTGGCTCACCTCGACCACCGAACAGTGGGCAGTGATCGCGGTGCAGGGACCAAACGCGCGCGCCGTGCTCGCAGAGCTCGTGGACATCGATATCGCCGCACCAGCGATGCCGCACATGAGTGTCGCTGTCGGGCACGTCTGCCGTGTGCCGATGCGGCTGTTTCGCGTGAGTTTCACCGGGGAGCTCGGCTTTGAGGTCAACGTCCCGGCGGACTTCGGACCTGCCGTGTGGGATGCGATCTGGGACGCCGGCCAGGGGCACGGCCTCACGCCCTACGGCACCGAGACCATGCATGTGCTGCGCGCCGAGAAGGGTTACATCATCGTCGGCCAGGACACCGACGGCACGGTCACGCCGGATGATGCGGGCCTTACCTGGGCGATCGGCAAGAATAAACCCGACTTCGTCGGCAAGCGCTCGCTGCAGCGACCCGCCATGACCTCGCCCGAGCGCCGGCAGCTCGTGGGGCTGCTCACCACCGACCCGCAGTTGGTGCTGGAGGAAGGGGCTCAGCTCATGGCGCAAGCGGGCGCGCGGGCGCCCGCGCGGGCGCTGGGACATATCACCTCCTCCTACTACAGTGCCGTCCTCGGACGCTCCATCGCCATGGGGCTCGTCGCGGGCGGGCGGGCACGCATCGGCCAGACCCTGTACGTTCCTGTTCCCGGAGGCGATGTGCCGGTTCAGGTCGCATCGCCCGTGTTCTACGACCCGGAAGGCAGGCGCCTGCATGCGTGATCTCACCGCCGCCCGGTGCCCGCCGCTCGTCAGCGCGAGCACCGCACTGCGAGCGCTCCCTCCTGCGACGCGGTATGTGCTGCGCGGCAGCTCCGATGTCAGGGCGGCGGCAGAGAGCGCCCTGGGTTTCGCCATCCCGGCCACGGCCTGCCGGGCAATCGTCGCGGGTGAGCGCGCGGCGCTGTGGCTCGGGCCGGATGAGTGGCTGCTGATCGCGCCCGAGGCGCCCCCTTGCGGATTCGCCCCTACGCTGCGTGAGGCGCTCGAGAAGCTGCCGCATTCGCTCGTGGATGTAAGCCACCGTCAGTGTGCGCTCGCGGTGAGCGGCCCACAGGCGGCGACGCTGCTCGCCGCAGGCTGCCCGCTGGATCTGGAGGCGAGCGCCTTCCCGGTAGGCATGTGCACGCGCACCGTGCTGGCGAAGGCCGAAGTCGTGCTATGGCGCACCGACCCGCAGGTGTTCCGCGTCGAGGTGTGGCGTTCCTTGGTCGCTTATATATCGCAGTTCCTCGGCGAAGCCGCGCGCGGGATAAATTCAGGCAAGGCACCGTCGCAATTGGAGTCGTAGGTAGGTCGCTGCTGGCTACACTGCGATCATGAAAACGCATGTTCGGGTCCTGGTCGTCGGTGGCGGCGTGGTCGGTGTGAGCACGCTCTATCACCTGACGAAAAAAGGCTGGACGGATGTCGCGCTGATCGAGCGCACCGAGCTCACCGCGGGCTCCACCTGGCACGCCGCGGGCCTCTTGCCGCTGTTCAACATGAGTTACACCGTCGGCCAGCTGCACAAGTACTCGGTCGATCTGTACAAGCGCCTGCCGCAGGAGACCGGCCAGGATGTCAGCTTTCACGTCACGGGCAATCTGCGCCTGGCGACCGGCAAAGAGCGCATGGACGAGTACCAGAAATATTGCGGTACGGCCAACACCATCGGCGTGCCCTTCGAAGTCATCAGTCCCGCGCGCGTCAAGGAGCTGTGGCCGCTGCTCGAGCTCGGCGGCAGCGCGGACACCCCCGCCATCGTCGGAGCGCTCTACCACCCGCACGACGGTCACATCGCGCCCGCCGATCTCACCATGGCGCTGCGCAAGGGCGCGCGCAGTGCGGGCGCGGAGATCTACGAGCATACCGAGGCGCTCGGCATCGAGCGCACTGCGGGCGGCGAGTGGCAGGTCCGCACCAGTAAGGGCAACATCAGCGCCGAACATCTGGTGCTGGCGACCGGTAACTATGCGCGGCAGACGGGGCGCCTCCTCGGCCTCAACGTGCCGGCGATTCCGGTCGAGCACCAATACATCGTGTACGACGAGTCTGCGGAGCTGAAAGCGTATCGCCAGGGCGGCGGGCGCGAGCTCGCCGTGCTGCGAGAGCCCGACCAGTCGTACTACCTGCGTGAAGAGCGCATGGGCTGGATCCTCGGTCCCTACGAGAACGGCGCGCCGGCGCGCTTTGCGGACGGCGTGCCCGAGTGGTTCGGGCGCAGCCTCTTCGCGGGCGATATCGATCGGCTGGTGCCGCACGTCGAGGCGGCGGCCCGCCGGGTGCCGGCGCTCGAGAACTGCGGCATCAAAGACATCGTCAACGGGCCGATCTCCTACACGCCCGACGGCAGCCCTCTCATCGGACCGGCCTGGGGCCTGTCCAACGTGTGGCTCAACGAGGGTCACGGCTTCGGCATCACCGCCGCCGGCGGTTCCGGCTGGCAGCTCGCCGAGTGGATCGTCGAGGGCGAACCTGGGATCGACATGCTGGCGGTGGACCCGCGCCGCTTCGGCGCCTACACGGCTAAGCGCTATGTCGTCAAAAAGAACGAAGAAACCTACCGCAACGTGTTCGTCATCCACTTCCCCGATGAGGAACGACCCGACGCACGGCCCGCGAAGACCAGCCCGGTGTACGGGCGGATCGACGCGCAGGGTGCGGTGTGGGGGCAGCGCTATGGCTGGGAGCGCGCCAACTGGTTCGCGCCGCCGGGTGTCGAGCGCAAGGATCGCTGGAGTTTCCGGCGCAGCAACTACTTCGAGCACGTGGGCAATGAAGCGCGCCTGATGCGCGAGCGCGTCGGCGTCATCGATCTCACCCCGTTCACCAAGCACGAGGTGACCGGACCCAAGGCGGAAAGCTGGCTCGATGGGCTGGTCGCCAACAAGGTTCCGGCGAAGAGCGGGCGCCTGGCGCTGTGTCACGCGCTCACGCGCCGTGGCGGCATTCGCTCCGAATTCACCATCACCAAGATCGCCGAGCAGCACTACTACGTGGTGAGCGCCGGTGCGGCGGAACGTTACGACAGCGATTACCTCTTTAAATCGCTCCCCAAAGACGGTTCGGTTGCGCTGCGCAACATCACCGGCAGCCGCGGCTGCTTCGTGCTCGCCGGGCCCAAGTCACGTGAGGTACTCGCGCAGCTGACCGATACGGCGCTTGACAGCGCCTCCTTCCCCTGGCTTACCGCACAGACCATCGAAGCCGGACTCGCGGTCGACGTGTATGCGCTGCGCGTGAACTTCGTCGGAGCGCTCGGCTGGGAGCTGCACTTCCCCATCGAATACGCGCATCACCTGTTCGATGCGCTGTTCGAGGCCGGCAAGGCTCACGGCATCGGCATGGTGGGCATGCGCGCCATGGAATCGCTGCGCCTGGAGAAGTCCTACCGCATGTGGGGCAGCGACATGACGCCCGACTACACGCCCTTCGAGGCGAGCCTCGACCGCTTCGTACGCATGAACAAGGGACCCTTCATCGGCAAGGAGGCGCTCGAGAAGCAGCTGGCCGCCGGCGTACCGAACCGCTTCGTGACGCTCGAGGTGCATAGCGTGACCGATGCCGATCCGCTTGGCAACGAGCCGCTGTTCGATGCGAGCGGCCGCGTGATCGGACGCGCGACCTCCGGCTATTATGGGCACTGCCTGCGCAAGAGTCTCGCCATCGGCTACACCAGGGCCGAGTTCGCGCAGCCAGGCACACCGCTTGGCATCGAGATCCTGGGCGAGCGCCGCCAAGCGACCGTTCTGCGCGAGTCGCCCTACGACCCCGATAATCTGGATCTGCGGGCCTGAAAAATGGCCGTCGATTTCGCCGCGCTGATTGCCAGCCGTAAGAGTGGGTTCACGTTGCCCGCCCCGTTCTACCTGGACGCGGAGGTGTTCGCGCACGTCTACGTCGGCGTGGAA
>DASWUP010000206.1:0-6273 GCA_036401635.1 Steroidobacteraceae bacterium | reverse complement strand
ACGTCGTACCCGATTCCGGCACCGGCGAACTGGTGGGACTTACCGGAAAGATGAACATCATCATTGCCCCGGACGGCGGGCATTCGTACGAGTTTGACTTCAAGGTTGAACCGCAGCCGCCTTAGAAAGCTCCCCGCCGCTTGTCTAAGGTACGTGCGGCGGCGCGGCGTCGCCGCGCGCATGATGCGCCACGTCGCGCACCATGCGGATGGCGCACTCCCGTCCCTGGTAGTAGCCCGGAACGCGCGCCAGCTCGCGATAGCCGAGCGCGGCATAAAAGGCGCGCGCGCCGTCATTTCCCGCGCGCAGCTCCAGCCCGACCTTGAAGGTGCCGGCGGTGAGCGCGGTGTCCTCGAGCCACGCCACCATGCGCCGCCCGATACCGCGGCGGCGGTGCGCCGGCGCGACCGCCAGCAGGTTCAGGTGAGCGGTGTCATCGGCGTAGCGCATGATGGCGAAGCCGACTATGGCGGCCCCGGCCCGCGCCGCCAGCACGACGCTGTCCGGATGGCGGATGTGTGAGGCGATGCGTGGCGCATCCCAGGCAGGCTTCAGGCCCGTCTCCACAAACTCCTGCGACATCGCCGCCAGCAGCGCGGCGTCTGCGGCGCGGGCCGGTTCGAGACGGTACTCGTCCACGGCCGGCTCGCTCAGGCGAGCGTGTGAAACACGCTCTGAATGTCGTCGTCCTGCTCCAGCCGGTCGATCATGGTGAGAACCTCGGTCGCCTGGTTCTCGGGCAGCTCGGTCGGCACGGTGCAGATGTATTCATGTTCGGCCGACAGCGGGACGAGGCCGCGCGCTTCCAGCGCCTCCTGCAGCTTGCCGAAATCGGCGAACGCGCAGCGGATCACCAGCTGCGGCTCGCCCTTCTCGCCGCTGCTCTCGCCCATCTCGTCAAGTCCGTGGTCGATGAGGTACAGCTCGAGATCGTCCTGGTCGATTCCCGCGGGGTTCAGCCGAAACACGCCCATCTTGCGGAACAGGAAGCTGACACTGCCGTTGGTGGCGAGATTGCCACCGCCCTTGGTGATGATGTTGCGCACGGCCGCGACGGTGCGCGTCGGGTTGTCGGTCGCGGTCTCCACCAGCAGCGCCACGCCGTGCGGCGCATAAGCCTCGTACAGCACCTGCTGGTAGTTGGTGGCGTCGCGCCCCGCGGCGCGCTTGATCGCCGCCTCGATCTTGTCTTTCGGCATGTTGACGGCGCGCGCGTTCTGGATGGTCCGCCGTAACACGGGATTGCACGCCGGGTCGGTACCGCCAGCCTTCACCGCCATGGTGATGTCCTTGGCGATGCGGGCGAACTGCTTCGCCATGCGGTTCCACCGCGCGAACATGGTGTGTTTTCTGACTTCGAAGATGCGTCCCATGGCGCGCATGGTGCACGAACGGCACGGGGCGTGCCAAGCCGCCGGGCAAAGCGAACTGTGCGCCGGCAAAAGCCGCGCCTTTTGCCGGCGAGTATGCGCTAGCGGGTGGGATGGCCTGCCGAAAGTGCCACAGGCACTTTCGGCCAATCTAACTAAGCGAGCTGCGCCTGCAGTGTGCGCATGCGCCGCAGCTGCAGACTCAGGCGGCGCTCGATGTCGCGCAGTTTGCTCTGCACGTCCACCTGCTCCCACTGCTCCAGCACCGCGCGCTTCTTTTCTCCGAGCCACTGCTCCTTGACGCGTGCCCAGTCGGCCAGCGCGGCGAGGAAGCTCTCGTACTCATGCGCCACCCGCGCGCGCAGCTGTTCGATGTGCGAGTGACCCGCATCAGGCTTCTGCGCCAGCCGCTCGCGGGCGCGGGTGAACTGCATGGCGAGCAGCGCGCGCTGGATCTGGAACACCGGCGTGCGCTTCAAACGCCGGGTCAGACCGAGCAGCTGCAGGCCCGCGATCATCCATTTGGTCGGATCCCACTGCCACCAGCGCACGCCGTTGCGATAGTCATGCGTGAAGATGTGGTGGAAGTTGTGATAGCCCTCGCCGTAGGTGATGACCGCGAGCAGCGCGTTGTCGCGCGCGGTGTTCTCTTCGGTGTAAGGGCGCTCGCCCCACATGTGGGCGAGGGAGTTGATGAAGAAGGTGACGTGATGGCTCCACACCAGCCGCAGCACGCCGGCGAGGATGAGCATGCCCCACACGTCGTGGAACACGATGCCCGCGATCAGCGGCAGGCCGATGTTAGCCGCCAGCGCGAGTGGCACATAGAAGCGGTGCTGGAACGCCAGCATCGGATCGCGCTTCAGGTCCGGAATGTTGGCGAAGTCGGGCTTGCCACTCGGGTACTCGCGCAGCATCCAGCCGATGTGCGAGAACCAGAAACCGCGCCGCGCCGAGTACGGGTCGCGGTCCACATCATCGACGTGCAGGTGATGGGCGCGGTGGCCGCTGCACCAGGCGAACGCGCTGTTCTGCAGCGCCATGGTGCCGAAGACCAAATACAGCAAGCGCAGGCTCCAGTGCGCCTCGTAGGTGCGATGCGCCCAGAGCCGGTGATAGCCGGCGGTGATCGCCATGCCGTTGGCGCCGGCAAAGAAGACGCAGAAGCCCCAGGCCGCGGGCGAAAAACCGCGCGTCAGGCCATACCACGGCACCAGGATCGCGGCACCGACAAAGGTCAGCGCGAACATCAGAGCATTGCTCCAGACCAGGGGAGCCTTCTGCTCGTTGCGGGGAGTGTCGGACACGCGCATAAACTTACCACGCCCGGACTCCCGAGGTGGGACTTACGTCGTTTTTGAGTATGCTGCGCCGTTCGGCACCTTGGCGGGGGCTCGATTCTATGACCTGCATCCCTGCGCGAGCCGCAGCCCTGCGAGGCTCGCTCGCAGCGTCGCTGGCGGTAATCGCCTGGCTCACGCTACCCACGAGCGCTTGCGCGGCGCGGGCCTACGTCTCCAATGAGGATGACGGCACCGTTACGGTGGTTGATACGCAGCGGCTTGCGGCGATTGCAACCATTGCGGTGGGCAAGCGTCCCCGGGGACTGGCGCTTAGCCGCGATGGTGCGAGCTTGTACGTCGCCGTCAGCGGGGTGCCCAAGTGTCCGCCGCCGATCTCGGACAAGGCGTGCGCTAAGCTGCCGCGGGACCGTAAAGCCGACGGCGTCGCGGTCGTCGACACGGCGACGCTCAAGCAGACGCGGCTATTGAAGGGCGTCTCCGACCCCGAGCGCATCGAGATCGGCGCCGACGGTCATACGCTGTTTGTGACCAATGAGGATACGGCGCGGCTGACGGTGCTGGACGCAGCTCGCGGCAAAGCACTCGGCAGCATTGCGGTCGGGCGCGAGCCCGAGGGCGTCCGCACCTCCCCCGACGGCCGCTGGCTACTGGTCACGAGCGTTGGGGGCAATTCCGTGGCCATCATCGACGCGCGCACGCGCGCCCTGCTGCACACCGTCCTGGTTGGTGAGCGTCCGCGCGATCTCGCCTTCACGCTCGACAGCAGTGCCGCTTACGTCTCGGGGGAAGCTGACGCGTCGGTGTATCGCATCTCACTTCCGAGCGGTGAGCCGACCACGCAGCTCCTGCAGCTGCGCAAGGAGGCACGCCCGATGGGCGTGGTGTTCGATGCACCGCGCGAGCGGCTGTACGTGAGCACCGGGCACGGCGGCACCGTGGCGGTGATCTCGCTGCAGGACGGCAGGCTGATCGAGGAGGTCCCCGTGGGCGCACGACCCTGGGGGCTGGCGCTGAGCGCCGATGGCAGGCGTCTCGTCACCGCCAACGGGTCCTCGGGTGATGTGTCCGTGGTGGATGCCGAAACGCTCAAGGTGATCGGCAAGGTGCCGGCCGGCCACGGTCCCTGGGGCGTGGTCGCAGGCCCTTAGAGTAACTAGCGCTGGCCGACCGCTGCCGCAGCTGCCAGGCCGCAGCTCCCGTATGCCTCAACCTGCAGACGCACGAGTACTTATAGAGAGCGGCTACGCTGCCGACGTTAGGCCTCAATCAGGCCGTGCCGGATCGCGATCAGCGTGAGCTCGGACTGGTTCGACACGTCGAGCTTTTGCTTGATGTTGTAAAGATGCGTTCCGACTGTGGATGCCGACAACTTCAGGTCGTCGGCGATTCGCTGCACGGTGTTGCCGGCGGCCAGGCGCAAGAACACCTCGAACTCCCGTTCCGACAGGCTTTCCACCGGGGACTTTGCGGCACCATCCACCTCCTGCAGCGCGAGCCGCTGTGCCAGGCTGACGTCGAGGTAGCGCTGACCCGCGGCCACGGTCGTGATGGCCTCGAGGAGTGCTTCCGGCGCGCTGCGCTTAGACAGGAATCCGCGCGCGCCCTCGCGCAGCGCACGGCGCGCGTGCTGCGGATCATCGTGAGCCGAGAGCGCCAGCACCCGGGCCTGGGGATGGTGGGCGCGGATGCGCCGCAGTGCCTCCAGCCCTCCCATGCCCGGCATGGCCAGATCCATGACCACGACGTCGGGCGTAAGCTCTAGATAGCGCTGGCAGGCGCTTTCTCCGGAGTCGGCCTCGCCAACGACCGTCGTGTCCGGGTGGGCATGCAGCAGCAACCGAAATCCGGTGCGCACCACGGCGTGATCATCAACCAGCAACACTCGGATCATGCGCCCACCACCAGCGGAATCTCGGCCGTCAGGCTGACGCCATGCGGCTCATGGTTGCGTACCTGAACCGTGCCTCCCAAGTGTCCGACCCGTTCGGCCAGACCGCGCAGGCCGAAGTGACCGGGGCGCGACCACTGCGCCGGTAGACCGACACCGTCGTCGGTGACCGAGACGACCATGCTGCGGCCGTTGGATCTGATGTCGATCACCACGCGCGTCGCGTTGGCGTGACGCAGCGCGTTCACCAGGCCCTCCTGCACCACGCGGTAAGCTGCCAGCGTCGCGCTCGCGCCCAGATCCGCGGGGAGCTCATGTTGCAGCGAGAGCAGCGGTGCCGGATGGCGCCGCTGCCATTCACGCACCAGGCTCTCCAGGCTCTGCGCCAGACCCAAGGTATCAAGCGACGGTGGTGCGAGCCGGGGGATGAGTCCGTGCATCGCGTCGTACAGACGCGCGGCCTCCTCGCAGATCAGCCGCGCGGGCTCGCTCACGGCGGCCCCACCGGTCTGCGTGGCGATCGCCATCGCGAGGCTGCGAATAGCGGTCACCGACTGACCGAACTCATCGTGCAGTTCGTGCGAGATCAGGCGTCGCTCCTCCTCCACGCTCTGCTCGACCAGCAGTGCCAACTCGCGACGCTCCTCCAGGCGCGTGCGGGCTTCGCGGGCCTCGCGTTCCGCCTGCACCTTGTCCTCGACCGCCTGCGCCATACGATTGAATGCCGCGCCAATCGCGTGCGCCTCGGAACCGGGCAGCGGCGGAAGTCGGTACGCGAGTTCACCGCCCTTGAGTCGCTCGAGGCCGGCCACAATGACGGGAAACGGCGCCAGTGCGCGGTCCACCAGCCAGAACGCGAGTGCCCCGAGAACGAGCAGCATGATGACGGCGATGGCCACGAGTCGCGTGAGATCGTCCCAGGCATCCAGTATGGCGCGCGAGGGCTGCGCCTCGATCACGAGCTGCGCGCCGGCGGCGAGCGCGAATACCTGCCGCGCGGGCTGCGGCGCGAGCAGCCGTGCAAACCACGCCGGCGCCTCGCGGCCTGCTTTGTAGAGCGGCGGCGGCGAACGGTAGAGGACCTCGCCCGAAGCGGCGCGCAGCGTGATCTCGTTGGCGCGCACATGGCCAAGCTGGTGCAGCAGATCCTGAAGTGCAGCCGGGCCGCCGCCGCTAGCATACATCGGACCCAAAAGCCCGAGCACGTGCGCCGCCACACGGTTAGCGGCCTCGATCTCCTCGCGAATCGAGGAGCGCGTGTCGCGAAGCTCGTCGGCCACCAGCACCGCCACGAGCACGGTGGTCAGCCCGGTCAGCACGAGGTACAGGCGGGTCCGTAGCTTCATCGGCAGGTGGAGTGGGGCAGTGGGGTGTACGGGCGGCTCGCGTCAAGAAAATCATGAGGTCACTTTCATGATGTTCCGCTTTCGCCGCTGCGACCGCCGGGGAAGGATACACCGGTAGCGGCAGATGCCGCCCAACCGACGCAACCAGGAACCAAGATTATGCGCTGGGAAACCCCAAAGGCGATTGATTTCCGTTTCGGTATGGAAATCACGATGTACATCGCCAACCGCTAGATGAAGATTCGGCCGGGAGCCTGGCCGCCGGGCTCCATCAGGCCGTACGCAGCGGGGCTGAACACCAAACTGAGCGAACCATTCCCGTCATGGGGCGGGCGGCGAGGCCGGCCGTCCCGATTAAATCCAGC
>DASWUP010000205.1:0-1726 GCA_036401635.1 Steroidobacteraceae bacterium | reverse complement strand
ACGCCGGCACCTGCGCCGGCTGCCACGCCAAGGACTTCAAGCCCGCGGCGCACCCGAAGACGATCAAGGGTGCTCAGACCTACACGGTCACTGAGCTTGCCAACTGCAGCGGTGCCTGCCACGTCTACAGCGATACGACGCAGTCAACCATCACAAGGAGTGTGCCCGGACCGCATCATCGAGTTTCGGATGCCACGTTCAAACACTGAGCACTGGTTCTACCGACTCATCCTGGTGGGAATCGCCGTGCTCGGCGCACGCGGCGCGTTCGCGCAGCTTCCCATCAGGGGGCCGGCGCGCCTGGTGGACGTGATCGAGGTGTCCGACCACGAAGACCAGGTCGACCTGACCATGGTGTTCAATTGCTCGATGCGCTTCGTCACCAGCCTGCCGGCCACCGAGGGCCGGCAGGTACATATCCAGCTGGCGCCGATGAGCGATTGTGGTCTGAGCCCCATCGCCCAGATCGCAGCCGAAACCCCGCCCCTGTCCGGCGGCGCAAACATCCTGACAGCCGCCCGCGTGGAATCCATGGCGCCGGGCCTGGTCACCCTGACGCTCGATTTCAGGAAGAGCGAGCGCTACGTCCTCGCGCAGGGTGTTGATCCGCGCGGCCTGCGTCTGCGGCTGATCGATCGGGCCCGCGGCCGCGGCAAGATCATCGTGGGACAATCGACCGAGGTGGTCAGCAACTTCGCGATCAACCTCGACTCACAGCCCAAACCGTACGCGCCGGCGGACGTGCAGCTGGCGCACGACCGACTCAAGGCACCCGCGTTCGTCTCCGAAGCGGTGGTCGAGGGCGAGAAGTGGTATCGGCTGCGCGTGGGCCCGATCGAGCGCCGCTCGGAGGCAGACCGCCTGTTGAACCTGGCGTTGCCGGACTACCCGCGGGCGTGGCTCGCGATCGGCGATGACGCCGTCACCAGCGACCTGAACGCGACCATGGCGCAGGTGGCGTCAGTGCCGGTCGAACGCATCGGCAGTGATGCAGCACTGCCACCCGAGGTTCTCAAGTCGACGATGGCGGACGCGCGCGCTGCGTTGAGCGCGCGCGATTACCCGAAGGCGGTGGCGCTGCTCACCAAGCTGCAGCGACAGCCGGAGTTTGCGGACCGCGCACGCGCGCAGGAGTTGCTCGGCCTCGCTCGCGAGCGCTCCGGCCAGCTGGCGCATGCCAAGGCGGAATACGAGGAGTACTTGCACCGCTATCCGAAGGGCGAGGCCGCGGAGCGCGTGACGTATCGCCTGCGCATCCTGCGCGCGTCCGAAGCCAAGGCTCGTACCGGGCGCGAGGGCAAGGGCGATGCACTGGGATGGGAAACGAGTGGCGGGGTCGCGCAGATGGCCCGCTACGATGGCTCTCGCATAAGCAACGGCGCGCTGCCGGGAAATACTGCCTTGCCGACCGCGCCGACGATCACCCAGAACGCTCTGTTCAACGACGTGGACCTGCTGACCCGCCGGCGCGGCGAATCCTATGACTGGCTCGGGCGCCTCAGCGCGGGCTACGTCAAGGGCTTCGGGCAGGGGCAGAATGGAATCGGCGCCTTGAAGCGCCTGAGCCTCGCGTCGATCGAGGTGCTCGACCGGCCGCTCGGGGTGCTGGCCCGTCTGGGTCGTCAGTCCCACAACCAGGACGGGATCATCGGCACCTTCGACGGCCTGTTTCTCTCCTGGCAGTTCAGGCCCTCCTGGGCCCTAAACGCCGCAGCCGGTTATCCGG
>DASWUP010000204.1:0-7846 GCA_036401635.1 Steroidobacteraceae bacterium | reverse complement strand
TGTTCCAGATGGGCGGCGTTGGCCCGATGTTCGGTCAGCTCGGTTTCTTTCATAAGTTTGCGGGCAAGGACTACCAGGACAAGCGGCCGCGTGAGCGCTACGTCGCGGAATCGAAACGCCTGCTCGGTGTGCTCGACTCGCGGCTCGCCGGCCGCACCTGGATCATGGGTGACGCCTACACGATCGCCGACATGGCCATTCTGCCGTGGGTGAGGAACCTCATCGGTTTCTACGAGGCAGGCGAGCTGGTGGGTATCACGGACTTTCCGCAGGTCACACGGGCACTCGATGGCTTCCTTGCCCGTCCTGCAGTTGTCAGAGGTGTTGCCATCCCCAGCGCGGGCTGATCTTCACGCCGGCTGGAAACCCTTCACACCGGTTTGCCACAGCAGGAACGCGTAGGTATCGGCCGCCTCGCGGTCCTGCTGCGCGCGGGTCGAGCCGACGCCGTGGCCGGCGTCGAAGTCGACGCGCAGCAGGATGGGTTTGCCTGAAGCGGTCGCCGCCTGCAGTCGCGCGGTCATCTTTGTCACATGAAACGGACCGACTCTTGGATCGGTCACGCCGGTCGTGAGCAGCACGGCGGGGTATGCCACCCCGTCCTTCACCGCCTGATAGCTGTCGATACCCTTGAGCGCGCGATAGCCCGCCTCTTCGGAAATCGCGCCCCACTCGGGTTCTTCGCCGTAGCCGTTCTGCTCGGCGACGTAGCGCAGCGGATTGGACCAGCCGACACCGTCAATGACTGCGGCGAAAAGATCGGGGCGCTCCGTCAGGGCCCGGCCGACGGTGATGCCGCCCGCGGATCGTCCGCCGATGGCGAGGCGCGACTTTGCCGTGTACTTCTTGGCACACAGTTCTTCACACACATCGATCAGGTCGCGCCAGGTGTTGGGTTTGTTCGCGAGCTGCCCTGCCTTGTGCCAGTCGCGCCCGTACTCGCCGCCGCCACGCACGTTGGCATAGCCGACAATGAAACCCGCATCGATCAGTGCCAGGGTTCTTCCGGCGAACGCCGGCGTATAGGCGCTGATGCCATAGGAACCGTAGGCCGAGATCCAGGCCGGCGTGTTGCCATCAAGCTTCATCCCCTTTCTGAAGATGAGCGTGTAGGGGATCCGCGTGCCGTCCCGGGCTGTGGCGAAGAAGCGCTTCGCCTCGTAGCCGCTGACATCGACGGGCGGCCTGGGAGTAAGTCCGGTGGCGGCGACCCGACCCTGCGGATCGGCGGACCAGATGTCCTCCGGGGTGAGCCAGCCGGTGAGTGCGAACAGGGCGCCGTCCTCGGTCGCATTGCACGTCAGTGCGCGCAGGGTTCCTTCGAACGGCAGCGCGATTTCTGCGACCCGGCCATCGCGCGTGAGACGCCGCAGGCGGCTGATGCCGCCATCCATCATGTCGAGATACAGCCCGTCCCTCGCCCGCTGCAATCCCGCGATGACCACCTCGCCTTCCGGGACCACTTCGGTCGCGCTCGCCACCGCCGGGGCGGTGACCGAGGTCTTGAGAATGCGCCCGCGCGGATGTTCCTTGTTGGCAAGCAGATAGAGCGTGTCGCCCTCGATCTCGGCGCCGGTGATCTCGTCTTCGAAGCCCGCCACCGGTACCCAGTGTGCCCGGTTCGCCGCGGCGTCAGCCACCGGGGCGATGAACAGGCGCGTTTCGCTGCGCACATCCTGCAGCACCAACAACGCCCAGCGCGACCCGTGAAAAGTCTCGATCGCCGGCATCTGGATGCGTTGGTACTGCACCTGGGTGTCCAGTCCACGCTTCATCAGGATCGGGTCGGACTCGGGGTCGGCGCCCAGTTTGTGGAAGCGCGCCTGGCTGTCGAGGTAGCGCTCGGGTGTGTCCACGGCGCCCGTCAGCTGGTTATAGAAAAAGCCCGAGCCATCATCGAGCCACTGCGGGTTGGCGCTCTCGGTATTGGCGATGCGCTCGGGCAGGTCGCGCCCGTCGGCCACGCCGAGAATGTGCAGGATCGAGTCCTCGCTCCCGTCCTTGGAAAGGCCATACACGATATGCGCGCCGTCGGGTGAGGGCTGCCACCAATCGAGCGACAGGTGGCTGGTCGGGCCGCTGAGTGTGGTGGGATCGATGAGCACACGGCCGACGCCGTTCTCCTGAACGAACAGCTTGAAGTTGTCGGCACCGACCGGCCGCTGCTGGATGAACAGCTTGCCCCCGGCCCGCCGCACCAGCCGTGTTGCCGCGGCGTCGCCCGAGAGCTGCTGAATGCGCTTCAAGAGCGGCCCGCGACCCGGGATGGTGTTCAGCACCGCGCGCGTGTGCTCGTTCTGAGCCTTGAGAAACGGCAGCCAGTCCGGATCCTTGTCGTTCTCCATCCAGCGGTAGGGGTCGCTCACAGTCTCCCCGAAATAGGTGTCCTTGACGACCGCGACCCGTGCCACCGGCGGCGGCGGAATGCGCACAGCGGCCGCCGCGCTGCGGCGCGCCAGCCATGCCGCGAAAACACCCCCGACGCCGACAAACAAGTCGCGACGATTGATTGCCCTCATCATCCGGCTCCTAAACTGCGCCACGGCTCGCCGGCTTCGTTCGCTGACACGTCCCACGCTCAGTGCGATTCCGCAATCGAGCGCATGTCCTGCTGCATCTGCGCGGCGATGTCGTCGAGGCTGCCGCCGCCGCGCACCAGCACCGCGATGCTGCCGTGCTCGGCCGGCGCGATGACACCGCTCATTCCCGCCTCGTGAAAGGTGCGGCGCTCGCGCACCTGCTCGTGGCGCAGGATGAGCACGGTCGCGGGTCCGCGCGCGGTCTGTACGACGAGATGCGGCACGTAATGCCCGTGAAACCAGCAGCTCTGCGCGTACATGATCCTGTCCGAGGTGACGTTGAGTGCGATGCCCGCGCCGCGCAACGCCCGCTCAATGTCCTGGGCGCTCACGTGCTGCGTGGCCAACCAGCTCTCCGGTTCTTTCTGCACGTGCGCCACCACTTCGCGGGCCAGCGTGTCGTTCGGCCGCAGCAGCCACAGGCCGAGCACGGCCAGCGTCGCGAGCACGACACTCGCCGCCAGTGCCCACTGCCGCCAGGCTTGCCGGCCGGCGCGCGGGCGGCCCATATCGGCCGGCCGCTCCAGCGCGCGGCGGATATCCCGATCCAGGGCCCGCATCTCGTCGCGGAAGCTGGCGCAGGCGGGGCACGTCCGCAGGTGCTCCTCCAGCGCAGGCGTCGTGGCGCCGGGATCGGCACCGATGAGCAGCCGTGTGTCCTCGCAGCTCACCGCAGGCTCTCCCCGGTGGCGACCTCGGGGGCGGGTGTCATGCCGCAAATGACGCGCAGCTTATTACGCGCGCGGAACAGCCGCGTCAGCACGGCGGTGCAGGAGAGCGCCAGTTCGTGCGCGATTTCCTCGGTGGAAAAACCGCCGAGGACCTGCAGGACGAGTGGCTCACGATATTCGATAGGCAATTTCATGATCGCGTGACGCAGCGCAGACAGCTCGCCGTCAGGCTCCGAGAAGCTGCGGCTCGCCTGGACCTCGACCACATCGTCAAGGGACACAAGCTCGAGGCGCTTGCGCTCGTAGAGCCGCGCATGCTCGCGCCGCACGATGGTCAGCAGCCAGGCGCGCGCCGCGCCGGGATCCTTCAGGGTGTCCCGCGATCGCCAGGCTCGCAGCAACGCTTCCTGCACGATGTCCTCCGCAATCGCCCGGTCGCGCGCGAGCCAGTGGGCGAAGCGCAGCAGATCCGGGCGCATCGACTCGAACAGTCGCGTGATGGGCGCGCCCGAATCCGGTCCGGGCAGCCGCTCACCAATTGAGGAGACCGGGGATCCAGGTGGAGAATTGCGCATGAACCTTCAGATCCTGAAGCGAGCGATTATACGCATGGGGAGCCAGCGCTTAAGGCAATATCGCGACCGGCTGAACGGTCCTCTCGCCCAACTGTTACCGCACTCGCGCCAGGAGCCCCCGTGAAGTTTCTCGTTCAATGGTTGATCGACTGGCCCCGGCGCGTCGCCGGGCATCTGAGCTGGCTCGCTCCCTTGTTTGCCCGCATCACCGTCGGCTGGGTGTTTCTGTGGAGTGGCTGGGGCAAGCTCCACAACCTCCCCCAGGTGACCGAGAACTTCGTCGGTTGGGGAGTGCCTTGGCCTGACCTGCTGGCGCCATTCGTGTCGGGAGTTGAATTCTTCGGCGGACTGTTGCTGCTGCTGGGCTTGCTGACGCGCATTTCGGCCGGCGCCCTCGGTATCACCATGATCGTCGCCATCCGCGCGGCGAAATGGACCGAGGTCGGTTCGCTCGAGACGCTGCTCGGCTTCGATGAATTCGAGTACCTGGCGCTGTTCCTGTGGCTCGCCATCGCCGGCCCCGGCGTGTTATCCGTCGATCATTGGCTGCAGCGTTGGTTCGGGCGCAGCGCGGACGCGCCCGGAGGGCGCTCGCGCGGCGCCGCCGAGTAACTTCGGTTCCCCGGCCCCGCTGCAGCGTTGCCAGCGGCGGTGATACGCTGCCGTTGACATGGCTGCACCTTCCTTTCGGATAGCGATAGCGACGGATACCGATGCGATCCGCTCGCTCCTCGATCAGAGCGGCTTGCCGACGGCCGATCTTGCCCACTCGGTGCCTGAGTTCATCGTGGCGTGCGAGGGCGCCATCGTTGTCGGGACTGGCGGCCTGCAACGCTGTGGCGCGACCGGACTGTTGCGATCGGTCGTGGTGAGCGAGAGCTGGCGCGGTTCGGGTGTGGGACGTGCCATTGTCGAGCGCCTCGAGCGGCGAGCTCAGCAGCTGGGGCTCAGCGAACTGGTGCTGCTGACGCAGACGGCGACGCGGTTCTTCGAGCGTCAGGGTTATCGCGTCATCGAGCGCCGCGACGCACCGGCGGCCGTTTTGGCGAGTGAGGAGTTCCGTATGCTGTGCCCGCAATCGGCCGTGTGCATGCTGAAATACCTGCACAACCCTTAAGGGTTCGGCGCCGGCACTCCGTCGAAGAAGTCCACCACGCCGGTCTCGAGCGAATACTCCGCGCCCACGACCATGAGGCCGTCCTTGTGGATGAGCTGCTCGAGGACCTGCGATCCGTGGCGCAGGTGATCCGCCGACATGCGGATGTTGGCGCGCACCGCCTGGTGCTCCAGATTCTGCGCATCCGGCGGTGACCCGCAGTCCAGCAGGGCCTCCACCGCCGGGCGGATGCGGTCGACGATCGAGCTCAAGTTACGGGACTGCTCGCGCGAGGGTCGCGTGAGCTGCTGCAGCGTTGCGTGAATGGCACCGCATTTGGAATGGCCCAGCACGACCACCAGGCGCGTGCCGAAAGCCTCGGCCGCGAACTCGACGCTGCCCACCTGCGACGGGGCAACGATGTTGCCGGCAACGCGGATGACGAACAGGTCACCCAATCCCTGATCAAACACGATCTCCGCAGGCACCCGCGCGTCGGAGCAGCCGAGGATGATGGCGAACGGCTCCTGGCCGGCGGGCAGCTCGCGCCGCCGCGCCCGGCGCTCGCCCGCGTCGCTGCGCAGCTCGCTGACGAAGCGGCGGTTGCCTTCGCGCAGCGCTTCGAGTGCAGCTGGTGCTGAAATCATCGGCATGACATTCCCCGCCCGTCACCGAGCGGGTGAATATACCCGATGCCCGACCGCAATTGACGGTTAGCCGCGTGCCATCACTCCCCTAAGCGCAACAGGTTCATCGGATCACCGATCGCCGGGCCATTGACCGGCCGGTACGGGTCCTCCGCAGCGGCGATCGGATTTGGCAGATTGTCACGGCTGCGGGCCGAGATGGTCGGTAGTTTCCAGTTGCGTTCGATGAATTTCAGCAGCGATACGTGATCGCAGTAGGTGTGATCGACGTAGCCGCGTTTCGCGTACGGCGACACGACGATCAGCGGAATACGGGTGCCGTCACCGAAGAAATCGAGCGCCTGAATGTAGCCCGAGTCGTAATAACCGCCGCCTTCATCGGTGGTGATGAAAATCGCGGTCGATGCCCACTGCGTACTGCCCTGCACCTTGCTGATGAGGTCTTGGATGAACATCTCATACAGATCGGTCGTCGAGTTCGCCGGGTGCCCGGCGAGCGCCTCGAACGGGCGCACGAAGGACACCGCCGGCAGCGTGCCGTTCTTCACGTCGCTGAGGAAGGCGCTGTAGTTCTGCAGTTTCGCCTCCTCGGTGGGGTTGCGCATGATGCTCGAATATCCCGTGAGCGGATCGCAGATGCCGCAATAGGAGTGGAACAGCAGCGGGATGCCGTCAATCGAGTTCAGCGTGCTGTCGCTGCCGCGATCGCCGCTGTAGTACTTCCACGAGACACCGTGGGCCGTCATCACGTCGGCGATCGTGGGGTTGCTCTGCGGCGGCAGGGTGAAGGAGCTGGGCCCCAGCGTGCGCGGATTGCTGCTCGTCTGGTTCCAGTACAGGTCATAGTTGTTGACCAGATAGTAATGGTCGGACGCGCAATTGCTGTTCGACACTCTCTGGCGGTGGAGCTGCTCGCGCACCGCGGCCACTGCGGGGGCGGAAGCGTCCGCGCAGTTCACGTACGAGCCGCCGCCATAGCCGTCCTGGGTGTAGTAGTTGTTGGTGCCACGCACCGGATCGGGGTTTTCGATCTGGTTGGCATACGGCACCGCCGCGCGGCCGTCGAGACGGGCGGGATCGGTAAAGAACGCGGCGTCGCCGGAAACGATGGCCTGGAAGTTGGCGCCGGTGCCGCCCATGATCGGCTGGTGATAGTTGTCGCTGATGGCGTACTGGTCCGCCAGAGCCTTGAAGACCGCGGCGTCGCCGCTGTTGGCCTTGCCGGCCGCGTCCGTGTAGGGATTCATGTTGTAGAAGCCCATCGAGATCGCACCTTCCTTCGGATTGAAGCCACCCGCGGGCGGCGCAGTTCCATTGGAGCCGGTGCCGATGGTCTCCTCGACCCACACGAACTTGTCCATCTTGCCGCCGTCGGTCTCCTGCCACATCTGGAAGAAACGATGCGCCGGGTCGCCCGTGTAGGCGGCGTACGGAACGTACTTGCTGATCTGATAGGGACCATTGGGCAGGTTCGCGGGGAAGCGCGTATCGAGTACCCCTTGGGGCAAGCCGATGCCGTCGGTCGTGTACGGCTGCGGCAGTGTCCGGTACACCCCCGTTGCAGGGGTCTCGGTCTGGTACTTCCCGTGACTGACACCGATGCGTTGAGCGGCGCGCTCGAAATGCGGACCGGGCGTGCCGTCCGCGTTGACGATACCGAGGCTCAGCAGGTTGCGAACCGTCTGGCCGGACTGCGGCTTATAGGTCCCGAACAGATTGTCGAAGGTGTGATTCTCGCCGACGATGATGATCACATGCTTGATGGGAGTCGCGGTGGCGCCGTCCTGATCACGCGCCCGCACGGGCGCTGCGCAACAGATGGTTGCCGCTGCCACAGCCGCCGCAGCGCTCGCGGCACGCAGCCGGCGACAAGGAGCTAATGCCATGGTCGTCCTCCGCTTGCACCCGGTGGCGCAGCGTTAATAGCACACATGTCGGCGGCATGCAGGAGGAGAACGGGCCGCGTCGTGCTCGACGCGGCCCTTTTTCACGGTCATCAGTCCCCGAAGCTGAACACGTTCATCAGATCCCCGATCGCCGGTGCATTGGCCGGCCGATACGGGTCGTCGTCGCCGGCGGCAATCGGGTTTGGCAGATTGTCGCGGCTGCGGGCCGAGATGGCCGGTAGTTGCCAATTGCGCTCGATGAATTTCAACAGCGACACGTGATCGTTGTAGGTGTGATCGACGTAGCCGCGTTTCGCGTACGGCGACACGACGATCAGCGGAATACGGGTGCCGTCACCGAAGAAATCGAGCGCCTGAATGTAGCCCGAGTC
>DASWUP010000203.1:0-3569 GCA_036401635.1 Steroidobacteraceae bacterium | reverse complement strand
GATTCTGCTGCACGTGGGCATCGACACCGTGGCGCTCGCGGGTGAGGGGTTTGAGCTGCACGCGCGGCAGGGCGCGCAGGTGCGCGCCGGGGATGCGCTCCTGAGCTTCGATCTGGATCTGCTGGCGCGGCGCGCGAGGAGCGTACTGACTCCGGTGATCATTAGCGCCGATAACGGCTTTCGCATCGTGCGGCAGAGCCTCAATCGCGAGGTCGCGGTCGGCGACTTCCTGATGGAAATCGCCGCGGACGCGAGTACCTCCAGGGCATCCGCGCACACGCCGGCGGCGTCCGCGACTGCGGGCACCGCCGCGCTCACCCGCCTTATTACGGTCAGCTTCGAGCACGGCATTCACGCCCGTCCGGCGGCGCTGCTGGTCGGGTCGATCAGGAATCTCGCGGCCGACGTACGCATCGCGGCCCACGGGCGCGAGGCGAATGCGCGCAGCACCGTGGCGCTCATGGCGCTCGGCGTGCAGCGCGGAGATGAAATCGAAATCCGCGCCACCGGGCCCGACGCAGCGCCCGCGCTGGAAGGGTTGGCGGCGGCGCTGTCAGGGACCGCAGGCAGCGCCGGCCGCACTGGGGCGCTGCCGCGTCCGTTCCCCGCAACAATGCCCGCCTCATCACCCGCGCCACTGGCGGCGGCCATCGACGGGGCACTGCACGGGGTGATCGCCAGCCGCGGATTTGCGGTCGGGCAGGCGGTGCAGCTGCGCCGGCCGGAACTGCAGGTTGCGGAGACAGGCGCCGGCGCAGCCCACGAAAATGCGGCACTCGATCGCGCGCGCACCGCCGTGCGGGCGCGTTTGCAACGCCGCGCGGCGCTGGAGGCGACGACCGACGGGGCGGGCACGGATGCAGCGCGCGAGATCGCCGCAGCGCACCTGGAACTGCTCGATGACCCGGAGCTCCTCGCCAGCGCGCGCTCCCTGGTGAGCCAAGGCAAGAGCGCGGGCTTCGCGTGGCGCGCCGCCGTCGACACGAGCGCCGAGGCGCTGCGGGCGCTGCCGGATGCGCGCCTGCGCGAGCGTGTCGATGACCTCCTTGATCTGCAGGCGCAGATGCTGGTGGCGCTCGAGGGCAGCGCCGCGAGTCCCACGCCCGAGCTTCCCGCGCAGGCGATTGTCATCGGCCGCGAGTTGCTCCCCTCGCAACTCGCGGCGCTCGACGCCGCGCGGGTCGCGGGCATCTGCATGGCCGCGGGCGGGCCGACCTCGCACGCCTCCATTCTCGCCGCCGCGATGGACATTCCGGCGCTGGTCGCGCTCGGGCCGCAGGTGCTCGCGCTGCCCGAGGGCACGGCGCTGGTGCTGGATGCGCAGCACGGCGTGCTGGAGATCGATCCGGGGCCGGCGCGCCTCGCGCTCGCACGCACTCAGGTGGCCGCCCGGCTGGCGCGACGCGCCGCCGAGCAGGCCGCGGCGCAACGCGAGTGCCGCACGGTCGACGGCACCCGTATCGAGGTGCTCGCCAACATCGGTTCGCTCGCCGAGGCGCAAGCCGCGGTGCGCAACGGCGCGGAAGGCTGCGGGCTGCTGCGCACCGAGTTCCTGTTCCTCGAGCGCCAGTCTCCGCCCTCCGAGGCCGAGCAGCTCGCCGAGTACCAGAGAATCGCGGATGTCCTCGGTTCGCGCCCGCTCACCATTCGCACGCTGGACGCCGGCGGTGACAAGCCGATTGCGTACCTGCCGCTGCCGCCGGAGGACAATCCGGCGCTGGGCCTGCGCGGTGTGCGCACCAGCCTCGCGTACCCACAGCTGCTGCGCACCCAACTGCGCGCGATACTCGCGGTTCGCCCGCCGCAGCAGTGCCGTCTGCTGCTGCCGATGATCACCGGCGTCGAGGAAATCCACGCCGTGCAGGCGGTGCTGGAGGAGGTGCGCCGCGAGCTGGGTCGTAGCGATCGCATCCGGGTCGGGGTGATGATCGAGACGCCCGCTTCCGCGGTGCTCGCGGAGCGCATCGCCGCGGTCGCGGACTTTCTTTCCATCGGCACCAACGATCTGACCCAGTACACCCTCGCCATGGATCGTGGCCATCCGCAGCTCGCTCACCGGCTCGACGCGCTGCATCCGGCGGTGCTGCAGCTGATCGCGCGCTCCGTGGAGGGCGCACGCGCGCACGGCCGTCACACCGCGGTATGCGGGGGACTCGCCTCCGAGCCGCTGGCGGCGCCGCTGCTCGTCGGGCTCGGGGTGCACGAGCTGTCGGCGGTTCCGGCGGTGATCCCGCAGCTGAAGGCGCGCATTGCCGGCGTGTCGCTCGAGCAATGCCGCGCGCTGGCCGAGCAGGCGCTCAGGGAAGAAACAGCGGCCGCGGTGCGCGGGCTCGCCGCGCGCGCGCTGCCTGAGCCTACGGCGGCGCTGTCGTGAAGGGCTTCCTCGCCAGTCTGCAGAAGGTGGGTGGCGCATTGATGCTGCCCATCGCCGTGCTGCCGATTGCCGGGCTGTTGCTGCGCCTCGGCCAGCCCGATCTGCTCGACTCAGCTTCCGTGGCCGCGGCGGGCGAGGCCATCTTCTCGAACCTGGGACTGCTGTTTGCGATCGGCGTCGCGGTGGGGCTCGCGCGCGAGAATCACGGCGCGGCGGGACTTGCGAGCGTGGTCGCCTATCTGGTGGCGACCAAGGGGGCGGAGGTCCTGATCGCGGTACCGGCGGAAGCGGTCGCCGACGTCAGCGGCCGTGGGCGTGAGCTGGCCATCGCCGCCTACAAGGCGCACGAGCTCGCGAAACTCAGCGTGCCGGCGGGCATCCTCTCGGGTCTGACCGCCGGGGCGCTCTACAACCGCTTCTACAACATCACTCTGCCGAGTTATCTCGCCTTCTTCGGCGGGCGGCGCTTCGTGCCGATCGCCAGTGGTTTCGCAGGACTGCTGTTGGCGGGCGCGTTCGGCACGCAGTGGCAGCACCTCGAGCAGGGCATGGACGCGCTGAGCCGTTCGGTGCTGCACGCCGGGGCGCTGGGCCTGTTCGCGTACGGCGTGCTCAACCGGGTGCTGATCGTGACCGGCCTGCATCACATCATCAACAACATCGCCTGGTTCCTGCTCGGGGACTACCACGGTGTCACCGGCGATCTGAAGCGCTTCTTCGCCGGGGATCCGAGCGCGGGGGCGTTCATGTCGGGTTTCTTCCCCGTGATGATGTTTGGGTTGCCGGCGGCCTGTCTCGCCATGTATCACGCCGCGCTTCCCGAGCGGCGCCGTGCGGTAGGGGGACTCCTAGGTTCGATCGCGCTGACCTCGATCCTCACCGGCGTCACCGAGCCGATCGAGTTCACCTTCATCTTCCTGGCGCCGGTGCTGTACGCCGTGCACGCGCTGCTGACGGGCGTCGCGTTCATCATCATGAATGCGCTTAAGGTGCGGCTCGGGTTCGGCTTCTCCGCGGGCCTGTTCGACTATGTGCTGAACTTCAGCCGCGCCACGCGCCCCTTGTGGCTGCTGCCGGTGGGCGCGGTGTATTTCGCGCTGTACTACGGACTGTTCCGCTTCGTCATCGTCAGATTCGATCTGAAGACCCCGGGGCGCGACGCCGGCGAGAGCGCCGCGGCCGCTCTTCCGGCCGC
>DASWUP010000202.1:0-1602 GCA_036401635.1 Steroidobacteraceae bacterium | reverse complement strand
GTCGCCTGATCGCCGCCAGCGTTGCCATCGAGCAGGTACAGGAACTGAGCCGCCACGGCGTGCGCGACTTCCACTTCTATACCCTGAATCGCGCCGAACTGAGCTACGCCATCTGCCACGCTCTCGGGCTGCGCCCGAAGCCGGCGGCGCTCAGCCGCAGCGAAGTTCCCGCATGAGTGGCTGCGTCCACCACGCGCAGGCGGTGGCAGTGGCAGCGCGCGCCGACCGCGAAGCCGACCGCACCCGCACCCGCGGTGGCGGCGCAGTCGCGGCGCCGTATGCGCTCGAGCCGCTCGATGAGAACGAGCGGCGCACGCGCATCGAGCGTCTCAAGGGGTTGCTCAACGAGCGCATCGTGCTGCTCGATGGGGCCATGGGGACCATGATCCAGCAGCGCCAGCTCGATGAGCGCGGCTATCGCGGCGAGCGGCTGCGTGATCATGCCCACGACATCAAGGGCAACAACGACATCCTCACGCTCACCCGGCCGGAAATTGTCACCGACATTCATCGCGCCTACCTCGCCGCGGGCGCGGACATCATCGAAACCAACACCTTCAATTCCAACGCCCCGTCGCAGGCCGACTACGCGACCACGGCTCTCGTGCCCGAGCTGAACTACCGCGCCGCGCGCCTGGCCCGCGCCGCCGCCGATGAGTTCGCGCAGCGCGGCGGCGGGCCGCGCTTTGTCGCGGGTGCCCTCGGACCCACCAATCGCATGACCTCGCTGTCGCCGGACGTCAACGATCCGGGCTATCGCAGCGTGAGTTTCGATGAGCTGGTGGCCGCCTATCTCGAGGCCGCTCGCGGGCTGCTGCTAGGCGGCGCGGACCTGCTCCTGATCGAGACGATTTTCGATACCTTGAACGCCAAGGCGGCGATCTACGCAGCGCTGACGCTGTTTGATGAAAGCGGGACCACCCTGCCCATTGCCATTTCCGGCACGATCACCGACGCCTCGGGACGAGTGCTGTCGGGACAGACGACCGAGGCGTTCTGGAACTCCATCCGGCATGCGCAACCGTTGTTCGTGGGCCTGAATTGCGCGCTCGGCGGGCGGCAGCTGCGACCGTACATCGAGGAACTCGCCACCGTCGCCGACACCTACGTGTGTGCCTATCCGAACGCCGGGCTGCCCAATGCCTTTGGCGAGTACGACGAGGCGCCGGCGGAGACCGCGGAGATCCTGGGCGAGTACGGGGAGGCGGGGCTGGTGAACGTCGTGGGCGGCTGCTGCGGCACCACCCCCGAGCACATCCGGCTGGTGCGCGAGGCGCTCGCGGGACGCGCGCCGCGGCGGCTCGCGCCGGTGCCGGTGAAGTGCCGACTGTCGGGCCTGGAAGTGCTCAACATCGACGAGACCAGCCTGTTCGTGAACGTCGGCGAGCGCACCAACGTCACCGGGTCCGCGAAGTTCCGCAAGCTCATCGAGGCCAACGATTACAACGCCGCGCTCGATGTGGCGCGCCAGCAGGTCGCGAGCGGCGCGCAGATCATCGACGTCAACATGGACGAGGGCATGCTGGACTCGGAAGCGGCCATGGTGCGTTTCCTGAACCTGGTGGCGGCGGAGCCGGACATCGCCCGCGTGCCGGTGATGAT
>DASWUP010000201.1:0-10696 GCA_036401635.1 Steroidobacteraceae bacterium | reverse complement strand
TGCTACCTGGACGCGGCACGCGGGCTGTTGCTCGGTGGCGCGGATCTGCTGTTGATCGAGACGATCTTCGATACGTTGAACGCCAAGGCCGCGATCTACGCGGCGCTGACGCTGTTTGATGAAAGCGGGATCACGCTGCCGCTCGCCATCTCCGGCACCATCACCGATGCCTCCGGAAGGGTGCTTTCGGGACAAACGACCGAAGCGTTCTGGAACTCGATCCGGCATGCGCAACCGCTGTTCGTCGGCCTCAACTGCGCGCTCGGCGGGCGGCAGCTGCGGCCGTACATCGAGGAGCTCGCCGCGGCCGCCGACACTTACGTATGCGCCTATCCCAACGCGGGGCTGCCCAATGCCTTTGGCGAGTACGATGAGGCGCCCGCGGAGACGGCCGACATTCTGCGCGAGTTCGGCGAGTCGGGACTGGTGAACGTGGTCGGCGGTTGCTGCGGCACCACGCCCGAGCACATCCGGCTGTTATGCGAGGCGCTGCGCGGCCGTGCGCCCCGGCGACTCGCGGCAGTACCGGTGAAATGTCGGTTGTCGGGGCTCGAAGCGCTCAACATCGACGCAGCGAGCCTGTTCGTGAACGTCGGCGAGCGCACCAACGTCACCGGCTCGGCGAAATTCCGCAAGCTCATCGAGGCCAATGACTACAATGCCGCGCTTGACGTGGCGCGCCAGCAGGTGACCAGCGGCGCGCAGATCATCGACGTCAACATGGACGAGGGCATGCTGGACTCGCAGGCCGCCATGGTGCGCTTCCTGAACCTGGTGGCGGCGGAGCCGGACATCGCTCGCGTGCCGGTGATGATCGACTCCTCGAAGTGGTCGGTGATCGAGGCCGGCCTCAAGTGCGTGCAGGGCAAGCCGATCGTCAACTCGATCAGCATGAAGGAAGGCGAGGAGGTGTTCATCGAGCACGCCCGCAAGCTGCGTCGTTACGGCGCCGCAGCCGTGGTCATGGCCTTCGACGAGCAGGGTCAGGCGGACACGGTCGAACGTCGCTTAAGCGTCTGCGCGCGCGCCTACCGCATCCTGACCGAGCGCCTCGGCTTCCCACCCGAGGACATCATCTTCGATCCCAACATCTTCGCGGTCGCCACCGGCATCGAGGAGCATAACGGCTACGGACTGGCGTTCATCGAGGCCACGCGCCGCATCAAGCGCGAGTTGCCGCACGTGTTGGTGAGCGGCGGCGTGAGCAACGTGTCATTCTCGTTCCGGGGCAACGATCCGGTGCGCGAGGCGATGCACTCGGTGTTTCTCTATCACGCCATCAACGCCGGGATGGACCTGGGGATCGTGAATGCCGGACAGTTGGGCGTCTACGAGCAGATCGAGCCGGAGCTGCGGGCGGCGTGCGAGGACGTCATTCTAAACCGGCGCGCGGATGCCACGGAACGGCTGCTGCAGATCGCGTCGCGCTACAAGGGCGAGAGCGGCGCGCGGCGCACGGAGGACTTGCAGTGGCGCAATCTGCCGGTGGCCAAGCGCCTCGAACACGCGCTGATCAAGGGCATTGACGACTACATCATCGAGGACACCGAAGCGGCGCGCCTGTCGTTCGAGCGGCCGTTGCAGGTCATCGAGGGGCCGCTCATGGACGGCATGAACGTGGTCGGCGATCTGTTCGGCAGCGGCAAGATGTTCCTGCCCCAGGTGGTGAAGAGCGCGCGCGTGATGAAGCGCGCGGTGGCGCACTTGGTGCCGTTCATCGAGCAGAGCAAGGAGGCCGGCGCGCGTCGCACCAATGGCCGCCTCGTCGTGGCCACGGTGAAAGGTGATGTGCACGACATTGGCAAGAACATCGTCTCGGTGGTACTGCAATGTAACAACTTCGAGGTCATAGACCTCGGCGTCATGGTGCCGTGCCAGAAGATTCTCGAGACCGTGCGGCGCGAGCAGGCGGACTTTATCGGCCTGTCGGGACTTATTACGCCCTCGCTCGATGAGATGGTGCACGTTGCCACAGAGATGCAGCGGCAGGGTTTCGAGGTGCCACTGCTCATCGGCGGCGCCACCACCTCCCCGGTCCACACGTCGGTGAAGATCGCACCGCAGTACCGCTCGCCCGTGATCTACGTGAAGGACGCATCGCGCTCGGTAGGTGTGTGTCAGACGCTCACCCAGCCGGCGCAGCGCGCGGCCTTCATCGCCAAGGTGAGCGAGGAGCACGAGCGCCGCCGCGAGCAGCATGCCGCCAAGAAGCTCAAGGTTCCAGAGCTGTCGCTCACCGCGGCGCGCGCCAATCGCCGCCCCATCGATTGGCAGGCGTACACAGTGTTGCCGCCACGCGTGCCGGGCGTGCAGCGCTTCGATAACTACCCGTTGAGCGAACTGCTCGGCTACATCGACTGGATGCCGTTCTTCAACGCCTGGGAGTTCGCCGGGAAATTCCCCGACATTCTGACCGACCCGGTGGTGGGTGAGGCGGCCAGCAGCCTGTACGCCGACGCGCGCCGCATGCTCAAAGCGCTGGTAGCGGAGCGCTGGCTCAGCGTGCGCGCGGTGGTGGGCCTGTTTCCGGCCAACGCCGTCGGCGACGACGTGGAGATCTACCGCAGCGAAGCGCGCGACGAGGTCCTGACGCGGCTCAATTTTCTGCGGCAACAAAAGAGCAAGCCCGACGGCCAGCCGCACGAGTGTCTCGCCGACTACGTGGCGCCGAAGGCGAGCGGGGTGCGCGATTACTTCGGCGCGTTCGCCGTTACCGCCGGCGAGGGTATCGAAGAACACCTGGCGCGCTTCGCGCGCGCCCACGATGACTACTCCAGCATCATGCTTAAGGCGCTGGCCGATCGCCTGGCGGAAGCCGCTGCCGAGCATTTCCACGAGCGGGTGCGGCGTGAGCTGTGGGGTTACGCCGCCGCCGAGACGCTCACCAACCAACAGCTGGTGCGTGAGGAGTATCGCGGCATCCGCCCGGCGCCCGGATACCCTGCCTGCCCGGATCACACCGAGAAGGCCAAGCTCTGGAGCCTGCTCGACGTCGAGCGCAACGCCGGCATCCGCCTCACCGAGTCCTACGCCATGTACCCGACCGCGGCGGTGAGCGGCTGGTACGTCGGGCACAGCCAAGCGCGCTACTTCGCGGTCGGCAAGATCGACCGGGAGCAGGTGGAGGATTACGCGCGCCGCAAGGGGCTGACGCGCGAAGAAGTGCAGCGTTGGCTGGCGCCCAATCTCGGCTACGAGCCTTGAGCGCGGCGCCCGGGCGCCCGCACGCGATAAGCCATTACAACAGCTCGATGCGCAGTCGGCGGAACCAGGCTTCCGTGCCGCGGTGCAGCAGGACAATGTGACCTTCGCGCAGCCGGCCGAACTGCGCAAAGTCGCGGAAGCGGCTGCGCGCGATGCGTTCCCTGAGTTCCTCGCTCGCGAGGTCGCAGCCCAGCACCTGACGCTCGTCGATCCAGTACTCCACCGCCGTGCCGTTCACCACGATGCGCGAGCTGTGATAGGCATTGGCGCTGCTGCGCTGATCGTGCCACGGCGCCAGGAGCCCATAGAGCGCCCCACAGGAAGTCAACGCATCCGCACCGTCCTGATGGTGTTCGTCATCCAGCAGCTGCATGGCAGGTCCGGTTTGCGATGCGGGGCCGGTCTCCTCGCTCACGCGGTAGGCGACCGCCGTGCTGCCGCCGCGCGGTAAACGCCAATCGAAGGCCAGCGCGAAGTCGCGAAAACGCTCACGGGTAGTCAGGTCGACCCTGGGACCCGCGGCGATGGCGCGCACGACATTCCCGTCCACGCTCCAGGCGGTTTGCGGAAACTGCCCCTGGGCATAGCCGCGCCAGTCCGCCGCGGTGAGTTCGCGCTCCATGCCCCGATGCTACCGCAGGAAAATGCTCGTGGCATCGTCCGAAAGAGGCGACCTAAGGGCGGCAACTGCGCGCCGCTCGCCCTTAGCGCGCCCTGCGCCGTTCGCTCTCGAGCGCGCGCAGGTACCCCGCGCCGCCCAAACCGCGCATCTGGCCGAGAATCCAGTCGCGCCGCGCCAACACGTAGCGGGACGGCCGGTCGGCACGCAGCCGCAGCGGGTTCGGCAGCACGGCGGCCAGGAGCGCCGCGTCCGAGGAGCTCAGGCGCAGCGCGGGCTTCTGCCAGAAGCGCTGCGCCGCGGCCTGCACCCCGTAGATGCCGTTGCCGAACTGCGCAACGTTCAGATACATCTCGAGAATACGCTCCTTGGGCCACAGCGCCTCGATCAGCACGGTGAAGTAGGCCTCCAGAGCCTTGCGCACGAAGCTGCGCCCGGGCCACAGGAACAGGTTCTTCGCCACCTGCTGCGAGATGGTACTCGCGCCGCGCAACCGCCTGCCGCGCTCGCTTTCGCGCACGGCGTCGCGGATGGAGTTGACGTCGAAGCCGGCGTGGAACGGGAACTGCTGATCCTCGGAGGCGATCACCGCGATGGCTGCGTGGGCCGAAATCTGCTCGAGACTCACCCATTGGAAGTCAGTGCGATAGCCGCGTTCCTGCGCCGCCCAGGCTTGCGCCCCCGCTTCCAGCATGAGCGCGCTGGTCAGTGGATGCAGCCAGCGCAACAGCAGCACCGGTACGGTGGTGAGCAGCAGCCAGGCGAGGAGCGTAACCCCGAGGCATTTCAGCAACCGTCCGGCGACCGTCCCGCGTTGCGGCATAGAGCGCAGCGCGCGGTTGCGGCGATGATGCTGCGTCGCTGGCTGCCGCAAGGTACGGCGTGCGCCCCGCTAGGCCGGCTGCCCGCGGCGGGCGGACACGATCACGACATCCTCGAGCGGTGCATCCTCATAGCCCTTGCGCCGGCCGGTGCTCACACGCGCAATCTTGTCGATGACCTCCATGCCCTGCGTGACGCGGCCAAAGACCGCATAACCGTAGCCGCGTGGACCGTGATCGAGGAAGGCGTTGTCCGACAGGTTCACGAAGAACTGCGAGGTGGCGCTGTTGATGTCGCTGGTGCGGGCCATGGACAGGTTGGCGCGAGTGTTCTTCAGCCCGTTGTGGGCTTCATTGCTGATCGGCGCGCGCGTCTTCTTGCTCGCGAAGTCGGCGGTCAATCCGCCGCCCTGGATGACGAAGCCCGGCACGATGCGATGAAAGATAGTGCCGTCGAAATAGCCGTCGTCGACGTAGCGCAGGAAGTTCTCCACCGTGACGGGCGCCTCCTTGGGGAACAGCTCTACCGTGAAGGCGCCATGCGAGGTTTCAAATCTGATCATCGTTGTCCTTCGCTCATGCGCTCGTGGCCGGCGAGATCGCGGTGCGAGCGTACGTGACGCAAGCCTGCGAGGACAAGCTCACGCCGCACCTGCGCGCCCTGGGTAGCGCCGTGCTCGAGCAACAGCCACCCGGCGCTCGCGAGGTGCTGCGGCGCGCCGCGCACCAGGGTGCGGAGGCTGCTGAGCGCATCGGCGCCGGGCGTGAGAGCCTGCGGCGGTTCGTGCCTGAGGGAGGCAGTGGTAAGTGCCGGATCGTCCGCGGCGACGTAGGGTGGGTTGCTCAGCAGCAGGTCGAAGCGCTCGCCCGCGAGCGGCTGGTACCAGTCGCCTTGCCGAAATTCAACCCAGTTGAGCCCGAGCGCCGCGGCGTTAGCGCGTGCGATGGCCAATGCGTCCGCGCACGCATCGGTCGCAACCACACGCCAGCGGGGACGCTCGCTGGCGAGCGCGAGTGCGATCGCGCCGCAGCCGGTGCCGAGATCCGCTACACAACCGTCGGCTGCGGTGCGCAGCGTGAGAGCACGTTCCACCAGCAGCTCGGTTTCGGGGCGCGGGATCAGCACCGCCGGGGTAACCGTGAGGCTGAGTGACCAGAAGTCCCGGCAAGCGGTGAGGTAGGCGAGGGGTTCACCGGCCGCACGCCGCGCGAGCAACGCGCGGTAGCGTTGGGTGCGCAGGGGGTCGGGGATGATTTCGGGGTGGGATTTCAGGCGCGTGCGCGCCAGCCCCAGGACGTTCGCCAGCAGCAGCTGCGCGTCCAGGTCCGGGGTGGCCGCAGCTTCCGTGCCAGCGGGCGCAGCGCGCAGTTGTGCCACGCCCTCTGCCAGCAGCGCCGCCACGGTCAGATTCGCTGTCATACACGCGCTTTCGCTGCGCCCGGTAAGATGTACGGATGCCAAACATACTGTACCCGCCCCCGCGGCCGCAGTCCGTCGGGGAGGTTCTGGATTCGGCGTTCCGGATCTTTGGTGCCACGCTGCTGAAGTGTCTCCCGTACTCATTCCTCGGCATAATCGTCAGCCACCTTACAACCATGTATGACGTTGCCACTGGCCATCCCATTGTGCAGGCGACGCTACGCGTTCTACAGACTCACGATCCACTCTGGTGGATTCTGTTGCTCGTGGCCGTATTCGGCACTGTGACACTGACCAACGCGGTGCTGCTGCGTCAGTATGCGCTCGCGACCGGGCATTCGGTCTCGACCGGTTCCGAGCTTGCAACCGGGGCGCGGCGGGTTCCAGGCATGTTGCTGATCGCCATGCTGCTGACGCTGGCGATTACGGCGACCTTCATTCCGCTCCTGATTGTCGCGTGGCCACTGGTAGGCATCGGCTCATCGAGCAAGGCCCTGTTGCCCGGTGTCATCTGGATGCTCGTCGCAGTGTCCGTACTGTTGCTGATTTCGGCCTCGTGGGTCGCGGTCCGCTGGATCTGCGCAGGCGCCGTGTACCTGCTCACGGATCGAGGTCCGGTCGCGAGCATGAGTTACAGCTGGCAACTCACGTCGGGTAATTTCTGGCGCCTGAGTGTCATCTATGCGGTCGGCGTCGTGTTGATCATCGTCCTCTACGTGCTTTCGAGTGTGATCGGCGGTGTGATCGCGTTGCTGCTCGCGCACGGGGATGTTGCTGTTATTACGGCAACGGGGGCCGTGGTAGTAACGTTGCTGGGGGCTGTCGTCACGCCGTTCTACAGTGCGCTACTCCTTGCCGTCTTCGGCGACGTTTCGGTGCGCAGGGAAGGCGCCGACCTCGCACAGCGCATCTCGGCCCCCGCCACGCAATAGCTCATGAGCCGCTGGCTCCTGGCGCTTTTCCTTGCAGCAGCCGGGTTGCCGGGCGTACAGGCACACGATGCGCTCGGCGCCATCGATGCGTGCCTGCGGCAGCTGGATCGTGGCCTCGACGTGGGCTATCAGCGCATTGTCGCACGCTGCCCGGATCTCGCGCCCAGCCTGACGCAGAGTCAGTGGGCGGCGTGGCTGCCGCGCGACTGGAACAAGCCCGACAACCTGCTGTCTCCCGACGGACTCACCGAACTGCGCACGCTGCTGACGCGCGAACCGTCATTCGCGCCGGGCACGCGCGCCCCGCACGTAGAGCGAGTCGCCGCGGTGCTCGCGACGATCACGCAGGCCGATCGGGCGCGCGGCGGCTGGTGGTTTCGTCTCAAACAGTGGCTGCGTGAGGTACTCACGCCCCGGCCCCAAGGCGCGAACCAGGGATGGTTGCGCCGCGTGATCGGGGATCTCGGACTGTCGCAGACTGTCCTGGAGGGGATCGTGTGGGGCGCACTACTGCTGGTCATTGCGCTGGCGGCTGCCGTTGTCGTGAACGAGCTGCGCATCGCCGGCTTGCTCAAGCGCTGGAAACCTGCGCCGGCACGTGCGCGCGCCGCCGCCGACCCGCCCGCCGCGGTCACGCTCCAGGACCTGGAGCACGCCAGCCCGTACCAACAGCCAAAACTGCTGCTGGAACTCATCGCTGCGCGGCTCGGGGAGCAGGATCGGCTGCCGCCGGCGCGTTCGCTCACGGTGCATGAACTGACGCGCGCTGCGCGCCTGCCGCAGGAGTCCGATCGCGAGCGCCTCAGGGAGCTTGCCGCGGCATGCGAGCGCGTGCGCTTCTCGGACCGGGAACTGGCCCCGCAGGCACTGGCCGCCGCGCTGGCGTGCGGACGCGAGTTGCTCGCGGCACTGGCAACGCCCGTCGTGCATCCGCAGGGGGCGAGGTAGCGCATGCGCGAGCGCCTGATCACACTCGCCTGCGCGCTCGGCGCATTGTTGATGTTCGCTGCGCTGTTCGTGCGCCGCGAAGGACTGGATTCGCGGCGCGGCGCACTTCCCACCACTATCGAGCGCCATGGCGACGGACTCCTTGGAGCGATCCGCTGGCTCGAGGCGGAAGGTATCCGCACCATCTCGCTGCGCGAGCGCTTCGATTCCCTGGCGAGCCGGCGGGATCTGCCCCGTGCCGGCAACCTGCTGATCGTGACCATGCCGGTTGCAACGGCCTTCAGAGTGCAGGAAGCGCGCGTCCTGGACCACTGGATCAGGGCTGGCAACACGCTGCTGGCGCTCGCCGCCTTGTCGGACCGGCCCGACTGGGGCCGGGGCGGACTCAGCGTTCACAACGACCTGCAACTGCTCACCGGTTTGGACTTCGAGACGGTGCGCACCCGCGAGAGCTCGCATGATGCGGCCGTGCGCATGATTGAGGCCTCGCGGAAGCTGGCGCAGCCGCAGCGCGGCACGCTGCTCCCCAACCGGCCTCATCCCTACCTGCGCGGCGTGAACAGCGCGCTCGCCTGGTCGGATTACCCACCGCAGGCGTGGACCGTGCGGGTGCCGCGTGATGGATTCGTTCTGTCGCTCGCACACCAGAGCGAGACCGGCGAGGGCGTGTTGTGGGTACGACCGGATGGCTCGGGGACGATCATCGTGAGTGGCTTCGGCTCACTGTTCAGCAACCGCTCACTCGCTCTGGCGGACAACGCCCGCTTGCTCGCCAACATTGTGAGCGCGACGGTGCGTTCCGACGGCGCGGTGCTGTTCGATGACGAGCATCAGGGACTGGCTGCGGCTTACGATCCGGCCAAGTTCTACAACGACCGGCGCCTGTACAGCACGGTCGGGGTACTGGCGGCGGTATGGCTCGTCTGGGTGCTGGGCGGCACGCGGCTGCGCCTGCCGGTGACGCGTGTACCGGCGCCGCGGGAGGTGGAACTGGTGCGCGCCACCGGCGCATTTCTCGCGCGCGTGCTGCGCCCGGCGGCTGCGGCGCGCCGCATGTTCGAGCACTTCTTCCGGCGACTGCGCGAGCGCAGTCGTTATAGGGCGCAGGGCGACGGCCTGCCGTGGGAGTGGCTCGAGCATCATCCGCGCCTCGCGCGCGCGGATGTGCAGCAACTGAAGGATTGGTACGCGCAGGCCTACTCGGACCGACGCGTGCCGCTGACGCGTCTGCATAACCTCATTGTTCGCACCGAGAGGCAACTCGCCGCATGAGCGCATCGATCCGCCAGCTTGAAGATCTTCTCGGGCGTGAGCTCGGACGCGTGGTCATCGGAGCGCACGCAGCGGTGCGCGCGCTCACCGTTGCGCTGGTCGCCCGCGGCCACGTGCTGGTGCAGGGCGTGCCGGGTCTGGGTAAGACGCTGCTCGCCAAGGCTCTGGCGTGTGCCCTGGGCGGGGAGTTCAAGCGCATCCAGGGCACGGCGGACCTCATGCCGAGCGACATCATCGGTGTGCACGTGTTCGACGAGGCGCAGCGCGCCTTCGTGTTTCGTCCCGGCCCGGTGTTCGCCGATGTAGTGCTGGTCGATGAAATCAACCGCGCCGGGCCCAAAACGCAGTCGGCGCTTCTCGAAGCGATGGAAGAGCGGCAGGTGAGCGTCGAACGTGCGGCCTGGCGACTGCCAACGGACTTCCTGGTGATCGCCACGCAGAACCCGCGTGAATTCGAGGGCACCTATCCGCTGCCGGAGTCACAGCTCGACCGCTTCATGCTGCGCATCGACATGGACTACCCGGCCCGCGAGGCAGAAGCCGACATCCTCAGGCGCTATGGCGGCGTGCTGGCGGCGGCGCAGACGGCACTCGGGGAGATCACGGTGCTCGGGGCAGCGCTGATCGGCGAGGCGCGTGCCGAAGTGGAGAGGATTCACATGGCCGAGGCGCTCGTGTCCTACGTACTGGATCTGGCGCGTGCATCGCGCGAGCATCCGCGCCTGACGCTCGGCCTGTCCACGCGCGGCGCGCTGGCGCTGCTGAAGGCTGCCCGCATTGCGGCGGGGTTGCGCGGCGGCGACTTCGTAACTCCCGACGATGTCAAGGAAGTGGCGGTATCGGTGATGGCGCACCGCCTGGTGCTGACACCGGAAGCCGCACTCGAAGGCCTCAGCGACCTCGACATCGTGCGCGCCCTGCTGTCCGAGACCGCGGTGCCGCGCTGAAGCGGCTGCGCGCGCCCATGCATCTGGCCCAACGCGCCTACATCCTCGTGCTGCTGACCGCGGTACTGGCGATTGCCGGGATCTGGTCGAGCGAGCCTGGCCTTACCGATCTGTGGCGCATCCCGGCGGGCCTGTTGTTGCTCGGACTGGCGCTCGAGGGATGGTTCGTGCGCAGGATGCCGGTCGAGGCGCAGCTGGCGACGGCGCCGCGCGCCTTTCTCGGGCGGCCGCAGCCGGCTGCCTTCCTGTTCGCCAACGCTTCCGCCCGCACGCTCGCCGTTGAATACGCGCCGGCGATCCCTGCGGGCTTCGAACCCCTGGAACAGCTGCGCCGCGTGAGCGCCCCGGCGCACGGCACGGCGCACGATCCTGTGACGCTGTTGCCCGTGCGGCTCGGGCCGCAGGTGTGGCCGGCGTTGCCGGCGCGCGTGTTGGGTCCGCTGCGACTGGCGTGGTGGACTTGTGCCTTGCACCCTGCGCAACGCATCGTCGTGGCTCCCGATGTGCTGCGCACCCGTGTGCGCCCGCGCGGC
>DASWUP010000200.1:0-28118 GCA_036401635.1 Steroidobacteraceae bacterium | reverse complement strand
AAGCGCTGCCATCCACGACAGTAATCTCATAGGCTCAGGACCTTCAAAGGTGCGCAAGGCGCGCATCATACGGCAGCGCTGCGCTGCCGGGATGCCCGGGCGCGAAATGTTGCCGCAGGCGTTCCCGCAGCGCTCGCTTCGTCGGTGCGGACACTCGACTCGTCGCGCTTAAGGATCCTCACCCCAGTAGCGCACCAGGTCGCGCCACTCGCCGCGCGCATCAGGGGCGCGCGGCGCCGTCTCGGTGCCGAGGTACAGGAAGCCGACGATGGCATCGGTAGAGCCGAAGCCTAACGCCTGCTTCACCACCTCATCATACGCAGGCCCGCCGGTCTTCCACATCGCGTTGAAGCCGAGCGCGAACGCCGCGAGCATCATGGCATGCGCGGCCGCGCCGGCGGACAGCGTCTGCTCGATCACCGGAATCTTCACCGCCGGGTTGCACTGCGCGGCGACCACGACGATCAGCGGCGCGCGGAACGCCTTGAGCCGCTCGCGCTGCAGCGCCTCTGCGCCGAGCTGCGGGTGGGCGCGCTGCAAGTGATCGGCGAACAGTTCGCCCAGGCGCTCGCGCGCGGCGCTGCGCACCACGACGAAGCGCCAGGGACGCAGCCGCCCGTGGTCGGGAGCGCGCACCGCACTGGAAAAAATGAGCTGCAGCGCGCCCTCGTCCGGCGCCGGCTCGGTCAGCGCCCGGGCGGAGCGCCGCGCAACAAGAGCGTCTATGGCTTGCATGCGCACATTGTCGCAGACTCGCACGGTGCTGACGCTGTCTGAAGCCTGCGAGCGCAACAAGGGGCCGATCCTGGAGGTTCTCAAGAGCGCATTCGCAGCCAGCCACAGCGTTCTCGAGGTCGGCAGCGGCACCGGCCAGCATGCCGTGCACTTCGCCGCGCATCTGCCGCACCTCAGCTGGCAGCCGAGCGACCTCGGCGAAGATCTGACGCCGCTCGCCGAACGCATCCGGCTGGAAGGGCCAGCCAATTTGCGCCCGCCGATCACACTCGATGTGCGCGAGCATCCCTGGCGGGTAGCGCGCGTGGACGGGGTGTTCAGCGCCAACACGCTGCACATCATGGCGTGGAGCGCGGTGCGGGACTTCTTTCGCGGCGTGAGCGGCGCACTTGAGGCGCCGGGGGTGTTGTGCGTGTACGGGCCGTTTCGCTACCAGGGACGATATACGAGTGACAGCAACGCGGAATTCGACGCTCAGCTTAAGGCCCGCGACCCCGTCAGCGGTATCCGGGATTTCGAGGCGCTCGATGCGCTCGCGCGAGCGCAGGGCCTGGTATTGGCAGCCGATCACGCCATGCCGGCCAACAACCGCACGCTGCTGTGGTGCCGGCCGCCGGGCAGTGCTTAGCGTAGAGTGTGCGCATGGACCCCGACACGCTGCGCGAAATCCGCGAAGCCATCCGCACCATCCCCGACTACCCGAAACCGGGCGTGCTGTTTCGTGACATCACCACACTGCTCGGCAATGCCCGCGTTTTCCGTACCGTCGTGGACCTGTTGGTGCAGCCGTGGCTCGGCGCGCGAATCGATCGCGTCGCCGGCATTGAGGCGCGCGGATTCATTCTCGGCGGCGCGATCGCGCACCAGTTATCGGCGGGCTTCATCCCGATCCGCAAGAAAGGCAAGCTCCCGCATACCACGGTGCGCATCGCCTACTCCCTCGAGTACGGACTGGATGAAATGGAAGTGCACCGCGATGCCGTCGGCAGCGCAGAGCGCATCATCCTCGTGGATGACCTGATCGCCACCGGGGGCACAGCGGTGGCTGCCGTGAAGCTGTTGCGCTCACTCGGAGCCAGTATCCTCGGGGCCTGCTTCATCGTGGACCTGCCCGACCTCGGCGGGTCGGCGAAACTTGCCGCCCTGACCGTGCCCATCCGGACGCTTGTTGCTTTTCAGGGACAGTGACCGTGGGCGTCCGGCGCGGGTACGGAAGTAAAAGCGATTGTTTTTCAATATGATACGCGCCTTCTGAGCCCAACATTACGTTGCGGTCATACGGCACTTGCGCAAGCTGAATCCAGTCATAATACCCGCGCTCTAGCTCCCTACTTTCTGCCTTTGGAGACCACATCGATGTTCAAGAAGCTCGTCCCAGTCGTTGCCCTGGCCCTGCTCGCGGGTCCGGTTTTGGCCGCTGACCCACCGGCAACTTCGCCGACCGCCGAGCAACCCGGCGCCCCGGCCAAGAGCCATCACAAGAAGCATCACAAGAAATCCACCAAGGCCGGCAGCTCGACGACCGACCAGTCGAACGCGCCTGCCAAGTAACCGTCACCTCACGTTGACTTAGGTTACGAGCCCCGCCCCCAAAGGCGGGGCTCCTTGTTTTTGGCCTGCCGTTTGCCGCCGCGGGGGCTTGCGGCTTTCGTCAAACGGGTTCAAATTTGGCGCCATGGATGGGACGCAACAGGACGCAATACATCAAGCCCTGGTTGCCGTACAACATGCCGTCACGAGCATGTCTTTCCCCAGCTGCGATCAGGAAGATCTGATCGAAGCCATCGATCTCATCGAAGAACAGCTGCGCGTCAACCGCCCGAACATGGCCCTCATGTGCCGCTTTCTGAACTCCATCGCGAGAAGCCTGCGGGCGCAGCCGGAAGCGCGCGACGCCTGCCTCGCCATTGAGGACGCGATCGGCAAAGCCGGCATGCCGAGCACCTGGCAGTCGGGAATCTGATCCCCCGACGCTAGGCTAGCGGCCGAAGAGCGGTCGCAGCGGCAGCTTTAGCGGGCGTTGCGTTCGCGCGCGGGCGCGGTCTAAGTTGAGCCTCAATGTTCGCGCCGCTGTCCCAGGCTCTAATCCTGCTCGCGGGTTCCGTGTTCCTGGTGACGCTCGCACGCCGCCTGGCACTGCCCACGAGCATGGCTTACCTCGTGGTCGGCCTGCTGCTCGGACCGCACGCGCTGGGGGTGGTGTCGGATTCAGGCGCGACGCGGCTCCTGGCCGAGCTCGGCGTGGCGTTCCTGCTGTTCACGCTCGGGCTGGAGTTCTCCCTGCCACGCATGCTCGCCATGCGGCGCGAGGTCTTTGGCCTGGGCGCGGCGCAGGTCATCGTCACTGCGGGCGTGTTCGCACTCCTCGGGCACCTGCTCGCCATTCCGTGGCTCATCGCAATCGTGCTGGGGGGCGCCGTGGCGATGAGCTCGACCGCCATCCTCCTGCAACAGCTGACTGAGCGCGCCGAGCTCAACCGCACGCACGGGCGGCTCGCGTTCAGCATGTTGCTGTTCCAGGACCTGGCGTTCGTGCCGTTCCTCGCCCTGGGGGGCGCGCTGGTCGCCGGGCAGGATCACTTCCGGCTAAGCGAGAGCATCGTGGCGGTGATCGGCGGCGTGCTCGCGATCGTGGCGGTGCTGGCCGCCGGGCGCTGGCTGCTGCGCCCGCTGTTTCACGAGATCGCGCATAGCCGTCTGCGCGAGCTGTTCACGCTGGCGGTGCTGTTGGTGGTGCTCTCCTCGGCGTGGGTGTCGCACATCGCTGGTTTATCCTTCGCGCTGGGCGCGTTTCTGTCCGGGATGATGCTCGCCGAGACCGAATACCGGCATCAGATCGAAGCGGTAATCCGCCCGTTTCGCGACATTCTGCTCGGGCTGTTCTTCATCTCCGTGGGCATGCTGCTCGACGTGCGCCTGCTCGGGCGCCCCAGCGAGCTCGCGATCGTGTGGCTCATGCTGCTCACCCTGGTGATCTTCAAGGCCACCATCGCCTCGCTGGTGACGCGGCCATTCACCAGCTCGCGCTTCAAGGCGCTGCGCACCGGCATCGTGATGTCGATCGGCGGTGAATTCGGGATCGCGCTGTGCACCATCCTGCTGCAGGCGAGCCTGGTGCCCGAAGGCCTCGTCGAGCCGCTGCTGGTGGCGATCGTGCTGTCGATGGTCTTAAGCCCCTTGATCCTCAACAACAACAAGCGCCTCGCGCGCTTCCTGCTGCGCGAGCAGGCCCCTGCCTCCACCGCTGTCGAGCGTGAGGACGCTGCCACCAATCAGATCGCGCGGCGCGAGCACGTCATTCTGTGCGGCTTCGGCCGCGTCGGCCAGAACGTGGCGCGAGTGCTCGAAACGCAGGGTTTCGAATACATCGCGCTCGACCTCGATCCGGCACGCATCCGCGCCGCGCGCCAGGCCGGAGACCCGGTCATGTTCGGCGACTCGGCGGACGAGGAGATGCTCGCGAAGGTGGGACTGCGGACCGCCAGCGCGATCGTCATCAGCTTCTCCGACCCCGCCACCTCGATCGGCATCCTGCGCAGCGTGCGCCGCCTGCGGCCCGAGGTGCCGGTGCTGGTGCGCACCCAGGACGATGCCCGAATCAAGGAGCTGCAGGATGCCGGAGCGACCGACGTCGTCCCGGAGACCTTCGAGGCCAGTCTCATGCTGGTCTCGCACGTGCTGATGCTGCTGCACGTACCCGTGTCGCGCGTAATGCGCACCCTGGGCGAAATCCGCAACAACCGTTACGCGGTGCTGAGAAATATCGTGCGGCGCGGGGATGCGCGCCCGGTCGATGAGACCAGCGAGCACCGCGAGGAGCTGAAGTCGGTGGTGGTGCCTCCGGGGGCCTGGGCGGTGGGCCGCACGCTGGGTGAAGTGCGCGCGCGGGGGGTCGAGGTGACCTTCACCGGTGTGCGGCGCCAGGGAATCCTCGGGCGCGAACCCGCCGACGACACCGTGCTGCACGACGGTGACATTGTTGTGATCTACGGCCAGCCCGAAGAGCTGGAGCGTGCCGAGGCGGTGCTGCTGGCCGGATGAGCGAGCGCGACCACGGCACAGCGGCCCGCTAAGATACCCACCGCCTGAAGGAGCTGGAGTCGAGCGCATGCACAAGAGCCGCCTCGCCGGATTCATCATCGACTGCAACACTGCCGACCTGGATGCGGCCGCGCGCTTCTGGAGTGCGGCGCTCGGGCTCGCGGCGGAGTCGGCCGCCAACGCCCGCGAAGCGTTGTACCGCACGCTCGATATGCCCGCCGATCAGCCGCACCTGGAAGTGCAAAAGGTCGATCACCCGAGCCGCGTGCACCTGGACATCGAAGCCGACGACATCGAGGCCGAAGTGCGCCGGCTCGAGAAGCTGGGCGCGCGGCGCGTCGGCCCGGTTGCGAGCTGGTATGTCATGGAGGCGCCCACCGGCCAGTGCTTCTGCGTGGTGCGCGCGCAGCGCGTCGATTTCGCCGCCAAAGCCAACACCTGGACCGACTGAAGGTGAACCGCGACGACATTCACTTTCCGCCCAAGCACGAGCCGCTGCGCGACGATGTACATGCGCTGGGCGCGCTGATGGGCGAGATTCTGCGCGAGCAGGGTGGGCAGCAGTTGTTTGAGCTGGTGGAGCGGGATCGCGTCGCCGCCATCAGCGGCCGCACCGGCTCGCTTGATGCGCGCATCGAGCTCGCGGAATACGTGCGCGATCGTCCACCGGCGCTGGCGCGCGACGTGGTGCGCGCCTTCTCCACCTGGTTCCAGGCCGTCAATCTGGCGGAAAGGGTCCACAGAATCCGGCGCCGCCGCGAATACCTCCTCAAGGACAGCCAGCGGCCGCAGCCGGGCGGGGTTGAAGATGCGATCGCCGCGCTGAAGGGCCAGGGTCTCGCCGCGGCGGAGGTGCGCGAGCTCATCGCCAGTCTCTCCATCGAACCGGTGTTCGCGCCGCATTCGACCGAGGCCAGCCGCAGGACGCTGCTGCGCAAGCAGCAGCGTATCGCACAGCGCCTGCTCGAACGTCCGACGCTTACGCCGAACGAAGCCCGCAATGTCTGGAACAGCATCCGCATGGAGCTGACCGCGGCATGGCAGACCGAGGAGCTGCCGCGCGAGCGGCTCACGGTCGCGGATGAACGCGAGCAGATCCTGTTCTACCTGGTGGAGATCCTGTACCGCGTGATACCGGCGTTCTACGAGGAAATCGCGCAGGCGCTGGACAAGGTCTACGGCGCGAACACCGGTGCGACGCGTGTGCCGGCGATCCTGCACTTCGGATCCTGGGCCGGTGGCGACATGGACGGCAGCCCCGACGTGCACGCCAAGAGCATCCGCGAGACGCTGGCGCGCCAGCAGCAGGTGATCGTCAACAGCTATTTCGAGGAATGCCAGCGCATCGCGCAGCGCTTGTCGCAAAGCGCCAGCCGGGTGGCGGCTGCCGCCGAAATGACCAAGCGGGTCGAGCAGTACATGCGCCTCACGCCGGGGGCGCGCGCCATCACCCCGGCGCGGCACGATCGCATGCCCTACCGTGTATTTCTCGCGCAGATCGGCGAGCGTCTGCGCAGCGCCTACGACGGCGGGGCGAGCGGTTACGAGAGCGCGCGGCAGTTCCGCGATGATGTGTCGCTGGTGGCCGCGAGCCTCAAGGCCAACAAGGGCGCGAACGCCGGCCTGTTTTACGTCGAGCGTCTGCTGCGCCGGATCGACACCTTCGGATTTCACCTGGCAACGCTCGACGTGCGCCAGCATGCCGGCGTACTGCACCTGGTCGTGGCACGCGGCTTCGACGACCCGGACTGGCTCGGGCGCAGCAGCCGCGAGCGCCGCGACCGGCTCGCCGAGGCGCTGGAGAAGGATCGCGGACCGGCCACGGAGCTCGATGCGCTCGGCAAGCGCACCCTCGCGGTGTTCGATGCCATCATGCAGGGCCGCCACCGCTACGGTCCGGAGGCCATCGGCTACTTCATCGTGAGCGGCGCCAGCGGCGCCGACGACGTGCTGGCCGCGCTACTGCTGGCGCGCTGGGCGGAAGCGTACGACAAGCACACCGGGGAAGTGGCGCTCGACATCGCACCGCAGTTCGAAGCCGCGGAGGCGCTCGTCGCCTGCGGACAGACGCTGCAGGAGCTGCTCGCCGACCCCTTGTATCGGCGGCACCTGGATGCGCGCGGGCGCCGCCAATGCGTGGTGATCGGGTACTCCGACAGCAACAAGGAAACCGGCGCCTGTGCCTCGCGCTTCATCATTCACCAGGCGCAACACGAGCTGGCGCAGGTGCTCGCGGCCGCCGGCGAGCAACCGGTCATGTTCCACGCCCGCGGCAGCAGCATCGCGCGCGGCGGCGGGCGTCTTGAAGCCCTGGTGCGCGCGGCCCCCGCCGGCGCCGTGGACGGCGTACTGCGCATCCGCGAACAGGGCGCAACCGTCAAACAGGGCTACGGACTGCGTCCCATCGCCATGCGCACGCTCGAGCGGGCCTTCAATGCCCTGAGCCTCACGACCGCGGCGCGCCGCCGCGGCCAGCTGCCGCCCGACTCGGCCGAACACCTGGAAATCGCCGCCCTGCTCGCGCAGGAAAGTCGCGCCGCCTACCGCCGCCTGGTCTACGAGCAACCGCAGTTCTACGGGTACTTCCAGGCGGTCACGCCGATTGATGTGATCGAAAGAATGCAGATCGGCTCGCGTTCCGTGCATCGCTCGCAAGGGACGAGCATCGAGGGGCTGCTGCCGGTGCCGTGGGTGTTCGCCTGGTCGCAGACCCGCTACATGCTTCCAGGCTGGTACGGTGCCGGGACCGGGCTGCGCGCCGCGCTCGCAGAGTTCGGGCTGCCGCGGTTGCGCGAGGCCTGCGGCAGCTGGTTCTTCCTGCGCAACCTCATCGATGATGTCGAGACCATGCTGGCGCGGGCGGACCCGGAGATCGCGCGCTACTACGACGCGCTCGTGCCGGAACCGCTGCGCCGCTTCTCCGGCGAGATCCGCAGCGAGTTTCAGAGCGCGTGCGAGCAGGTCCTCACCGTCAAGGACAGCCGGGCGCTGCTCGATTCCGATCCGACTCTGCAGCGCTCCATCCGGCTGCGCAACCCCTACGTTGATCCCATGAACCTGATGCAGGTGGACCTGCTGCGACGCTGGCGCGCCGGCGGACGCGCGGACCGCGACCTGTTCGATGCGCTGTTGGCGAGTGTCGACGGCATCGCTCAGGGCCTACAGAGCACCGGATGAGCGGCGCCTCCCACACCCTCACCATCCGACCCGCGACCGCGCCTGACCTGCCGCAGGTGCTGGCATTCATTCGCGAGCTCGCCGTGTACGAACATCTCGAGCATCAGGTGGTGGCGACCGAAGCGGACCTCGCCACTGCGCTGTTTGGCCCCCGCCCGTATGCGGAAGTAGTGTTCGCCTGTCTGGATGGGGCAGCGGTGGGCTTTGCCCTGTTCTTCCACAACTTCTCGACTTTCCTGGGCAAACCCGGCATTTATCTCGAGGACCTGTTCGTGCGGCCCGAGGCGCGCGGGTTCGGCATCGGCAGGCGTCTGCTCGCCTGGCTCGCCCGCACGACGCTCGAGCGCGGCTGCGCGCGGCTCGACTGGGCGGTGCTCGACTGGAACGAGCCATCGATCGGCTTCTACCGCAGCCTCGGGGCGATCGCACAGGACGACTGGACGACGTTCCGGCTCAGCGGCGCGGCACTGCAACGGCTTGCGGGCGGCCATTGAGGAGCGCCGCGGTTCACACTCAAGGGCTCACGGGCCCATCAGCACGGTCGTATCGTAGCTCTCGAATCCCTGGATGGCGCGCGCGTAGGCGTTGAACACCAGTCGCTCGGTCACCTTGTCGGCCCGGGCCGCCAACAGCATACGCAACACCACGTCATCCGCCGGGCGCGTCGCCTCCTCCGCCAGCAGCTGTTCGATGACGCGCGTCAGGCGATGGTACAGCTCGTTGACGAAGCGCAGCTGCGCACCGCCGTGCACCTGATCCACGCCGGGACCGTAGGTACCGCGCGCCTCATCCGCGAGTTCGTGCAGGAACAGGTTCAGCAGTCGCGCCTTGTCGAGTAGCCGCAGCTCAGCATAGAACTCGATTTCGGAATTGAGGTTCATGGTGCGTGTTTGATCCGCGTCATGCCGGGAAGAAATCGATGGGCTTGGTAGTGGTGATGGAATCGACGTCTTTGGGGTCAAAGTGGAACAGGCGCACCAGCGCGATGATCTTGCGCTCCAGGTCCGCGTCTTTGAGCTCACTCGAGACGATGCGGCACATGGTCACATCGCCGGTTGGGGCGATGGTGAACTCGAGTACCAGCTTGCCCTGCAGTTCCGCATTGTCGCGCAGCGCCCGGGCGTACAGGCTGTAGATGCGTCCCTTGTTGCGGTCGAACACCAGTTCGATCTCCTCGCGCGAGCGGGCGGCCTTGCCGCCGCCGCCACTGCGGGCGGGGCCGCGGTTGTTCAGACCGGAGCGCACGATGCCTGAAGTGACGGCCGTCGTGTCGTGGCCGGTGAGCGAGCCTGCGCCGGTGCCAAAGCCACGGCTGCTGTCGGCGGAAGTGATGCCGCCGCTGCCGACGCCTACCTTGGAGGTGATGAGCGAGCGCTCGGCGTGCGCGTCGGCACCGACCGAACCGGAGAGGTTCTTGGTCTCGAGCGGGGTGAGATCCATGACGTCGCGCAAATCGGCGAGCTCGTCCTTGACCTGGTTCAGCTGCTTCTGCGCCTTATCGCGCGCCCGCTTGCGCTCATCCACCGGCGGCGGTTTCACCAGCGCGATTTTCGGTTCGATCTTGGGTTTCTCCTGCACCTTGGGCTCCGGGGGCGGAGGGGGCGGCGGTTTGGGCTTGTCCTCGAGCATTACGCGTGCGAGCCGCTGCGGGATTTCCTCGGTGCCTGTGCGCTTAGGAGTTGGTAGCAGCGGAAATGCGATGCCGAACACCACCAGGATGATCAGCAGCACGCGCAGGATCTTGCGGAAGCGCGCACTCGACTCCGCATCGCCCTCCCAGGGCAGCTCGTATTCGCGGTAATAGGGCGCGATGACCATGTCGGGCTTACACCGGCTTGAACTGGCCGGCGGTGACCGGCTTTTCCTTCTGGATGACCGCGAGCGAGATGCGTCCGTAGTCGGCATCCGTGCAGGTCGCCATCACGCGCTTGAGCACATCGTAGGGCAACGCCTTGTCCGCCATGATGGTGATTTCGCGCTGCGCGAGATCGCGCTCACTGATCTCCTTGCCGACCAGCAGCGGGCGCTTGAGCGCGGCGCGCAGCGGCTCGACCAGCCTCCCCTGCCCGGCGCGCACTTGCGCCACCGTCGCGATAAACTCCCCCTGCACGAACAGGTCGGTCTTGGTGATCATCACCACCACCGACTGCTTGGGCGCGACCTGCGCGATCGACTGCGGAATCTCGATGCCCTTGGCGTTCTGGATGACTTCGACCTCGGTCGAGTACACGAGCAGGAAGGCCACCATCACCGACAGGATGTCGATGAGCGGAATGAGATTCAGTTGCGCATCCGTGCGGTGCCGCAGGTGGTGCTGCGCCATGCGCCGGGCGCGGTTCGACATGCTCATGGGTGTGCTCCGCTGCCGGGCGCCGCTGCGGGGGTGGGAGTCGTCGCGGCAGGCGTCGCCGCTGCCGGGTCCGGCCCCGCCGCAGCGCCGCCCGCGGCCTCAGGCGTCGCCGGCGCATCGCCGATGGAAATGTCCGGAAACAGCTCGGCCTGCACGCTGCTCAGGCCCTGAACCACTTCAAACACGCGCACGCGATCCATGACCTGCACCAGCGTGTCGTAGGGCGTGTCGGCCTCCAGCAGGATACTGGCGTCGGTCTTCTCGGGGAATTTCGCCTTGACGCGCTTGAGGTATTCGGTCAGCGCCTCGTAGTTGTAGCCGCCGGGCGTGTTGGGGAGCGTTGCGAGCGGACCGGTGTTGCGATCCGCCACCTGGATGAGGCCCTTGCGCACCATCACCTCCAGTTGCAGTCCCGGCGGCGGATCTCGGAACTCGGTCTGCGAGGCCGGCAGGTTCAGCTGCAGGATCACAGTGCGCGAGAACACCGCGGTCATCAGCAGGAAAGTTACCAGCACCGTGAAGATGTCAATCATCGGCACCAGCAGCAGCTCCGCCGGCCTGCGCGAGTGACGCTCCAGCTTGCGGAATTGATACGCGCGACGCATGCGGGACTCTCAACCCTTCAAAGAGAGCGAACGCACGAAATCAGGCCGCCGCGGGCGCGGTGGTCTGACGTTCCACGATCGCGTTCAGGAACTTGACCGACGCCATCTCCAGGCTGTCGATCACTTCAGTCGTTCGGGTCTGCAGCCACGCGTGGATAAACAGCAGCGGCACCGCCGTCATGAGGCCGAAGGCCGTGCAGTTCATCGCCACCGAGATGCTCGCCGACAGCAGGTTGGCCTTCTCGGCCGGGTTGACGGTCGCCACCGCGGCGAACGCGCGGATCAGTCCCATCACCGTGCCCAGCAGCCCCAACAGTGTTGCGAGATTGGCGAAGGTCGCGAGGTAATGCGTGCGCTTCTCCAGCCGCGGCACCACCTCCATGAGGCTCTCCTCCATCGCCTTCTCGATGTCGTCGCGGCGGCGCGCGGACTGAATGCGCGCCAGGCCGTAGTTGAGGATGTGGCCGATGGCCGACTCCGATTTCGAAGTCGCCTGCGCTACCTGGCGGAAATTGCCCTGCGAGAGCAGCGGCACAATTTCATTCCACAGACCGCGGTTACGCGCGGCCGTTTGCGCCAGATAGATGTAACGTTCGATGGCGATCGCCAGACCCACCACCAACACGATGGCGATGGGGTACATGAAATTCCCCCCGCCCTGAAAGAATCGCACGATCAAATTCCAGAGGTCCATCTGACACTCCCGCTCATAGAGACGGCCATACAAACACCAACTTACGAAAACTGAATGACATAAGCCCAAAAAGCTGCGATCCAGCTCTCATCCTGATACTGCGCCCTGCCATTTTCAGGGCTTGTCGCTCGAACCCGGCGCCGTGCCCGTTTTGGGACCGGTTTGAGCGGGTTTCAGAGCGTCGTAATAACGGTTTTCCCGCTGGAAAACGTCCCGGTCCAGAGGCTGCAGCACTTCATCGAGCAGGCTGTTCAGCGGCTTGCCGGCGAGATCGCCGAGATCGGAGCGCTTCCACGGCACGATGTACAGCACCTTGGGCAGCTCACGGTTGCCCTTGATGTCCGTCGGGTCGAGCTCGAGCCGATCCGGGCCCTTGCGCGCGATCGCCTTGGGAGCCTCGGCGCCCTTGCGCGCCACGCCCGTCCCGGGCGTCGCTGGCTTGCCGGCGGCATTCGCCGCATCCGCCGCGGGCGCAGCGCCGGGAGCTTTTGCCTCTGGGCCGGCGGCCGGCGTGGCCGCGGCGGGTGCGCTCTTGGTGGTATCGACTGCGGGCTCGAGCTGGTCCGGCCGCGGGGTGACGCGGGCGGGTGCTTGCGAGTCTGACGGCCTCGCCGGCGCAGACTCCTGCCCGTGTGCTGCGCCCAGCGTCAGCGGGCATAAGCTAAGCAGCACCGACACCACGGTCGGCGGCCTGAAGCGGTATGCACGCGCGCGCTGCATGTTCAACCTCCTGCTCTCAAGGGGCTGCCCCCGGGGGCAGCGCTCGCGTGACTCTCGCCCGGCGCGGGTTGCGACTGCGGCTCAGGCGCCGCGCGCGGCTCAGAGGCTGGCGCGCTGGGCGCTGCCGCTCCCGGGGTCTTCCCAGGCGGCGTGCCCGGCGCTGCCCCGGGCGCCGCAGGCTCGGGACGCGTCACCGGCGCGATCCCTAAGCGTTGTCGCAATTCTGCAATCCAGCCGCTCACCGGTTTGTCCTCGCCGGTGAGCTGCCGGTACTGCTCGAACGCGGTGAGCGCGCGGCTGGGGTCTCCGAGATAGAGATCCGACAGCACCCCGAGGTTCCGCCACGCCGGTGCATAGCGCGGATCCGCGGCGATGGCCTGCTCGTACGAGGACGCCGCGTCCTTGAACTTCCCGCGCATGCGCTGCGTGGCACCGAGCTCGGTCCAGGCAACTGCGCTGCCGCTCTCGTGAGCGACGGCGTTCTTCAGGGTCTCCTCCGCCTGCTCGAGGTGACCATCCTTGCGCTGCAGAATGCCGAGATTTACCAGCGGAGCCGCGAACTGCGGGTACTGCAGGGCGATCTGCTTGAAGCCCAGCTCGGCCTCCAGCGTGTTCCCGGCGCGCATGAAACCCACTGCACGATTGAAGTCCGCGCGGGCCGCCGGCGGAACCTCTGGACGCGCCGCCCTGGCGGGCGCGGCGGCTGGCACGGTCGGGGTCGCTGCGCCCGCAGCCACTGACTGCGGCGGCGCCGGTGTGGCACGCGCGGCCGGTGGCTCGGGGGGCGGCGCAGTGCGTGGCGCGGGGCGCACAGGCTCGGAGCTGCAGGCGGCGAGTGCTGCCAGCGCGGACCCCGCAAGCGCCACAGCCGCGCGGCGCAGCGTGTGCTGCGCGACACGCAGCGCGCCGCCGGCGGCGAGCGCGCGCTCATTCCAGGCTGGCAACAACATCCTGCGTCAGCTCCGTTTTGCCGTAGCGCGCGGGTTTGAGCTTCGCGAGGGCCTGAAAGCTCCTGCTCACCCACTCGTCGTACACACCTTCCTTAGCGCGCGCGGCGTTCAGCTCGTGCGCCTTGATCGCCTGCTCCTCGAACGGAAACACCTGCTCCTCGAGCAGTGAGTTGTATTCCTCCAGCGCATCGCCCTTGAGCTTAGAGGGCCGCTCCGAGCTCATGACGTCCTTGGCGAGCGTGCCGTACAGCTCCGCCATCTCGTAGGTGGCGGCGGTCGTCACCTCGGCCACCTGGTATTCCGCGGCACGCTTGTAACCGCCCATCGCGGTCTCGAGCGCGTTGCGCTTGACCACCAGGCTCTTCTTCAGGGGTGCGGTCAGGCGCACGGCACGAAACGCGTCGCGCGCCGGCTGCGCGAGCGCCAGCTGCGCCTTCGCGGCCAGGTAATGGGTGCGATCGGTGCGCTGCGTGCCCGCCTGTGCGTCGGCGCGGATGATCTCCTGGTACCAGTGATCACGCCGCGCCGCATCGCCGCTCTTGCCTGCATAGTCGGCCAGGCGCTGGCGCGCCTCTTCGGCATCGGCGAGCGGCGTCGGGTTGCTGTCGACGAACTTCTCCAGCATCGTCATGGCCCTGGGGCTGTTGCCGGCCTTGGCGTACAGGTCCGCGGATTGCATGAGCGCCTCACGCTGCACGCCGTGATTTTCGGCCGGGCTTGCGGCGATGCGCTCGAACTCCGCGGCGGCCTCGCCCGGCCGGTTGGCTTCGGAGTAGGCCACCGCGAGCTTGCGGGTCACATCCGGCTGCAGCTGATGCTGCGGGAACTGGCGGCGGAAATCCTCGAGCACACCGATGGCGCGCTCCCACTGCTTGAGGTTCAACAGTCCGGCAGCTGCATCGTACTGGGCATTGGCGCGGATCTTCGACTCTGGCGCCACGCGCGCGACGCGCAGGAAATCCTCCACCGCCGCACCGGCATCGCCGGCCTTCTGCTTCGCCTCGCCCTCCTTGTATACGCTGGCGGCGAGGCGCTCGCCGAGATCGGCGCGCATCTTGTCATCCTTGCCGGCAAGCTCGCGCGCCTGCACGAACGCCGGCTCCGCCTTGGCATACTCACCCTGGTCGAAGTGCGCCTGCGCGATGATCGTCCACGCGATGCGCTGCTTGGCGACATCCACCGGCGGCTGGCGCGCCAGAATCGACTCGGACACGCTGAGGGCGCGCGGCCGATCCCCGGCGGCGAAGATCTCCTCGGCCGTGCGGGTCAGGACGCCGGCGCTGTCCGGATGCTCGGGAAATGTCTGTGCGAACCTGAGTCCCGCGTCCGTAGCGCGCTTGTGCCAGGCATTCTTGTCCGCCCCGCTCAAGGCCTCCTCGCCTTTCTGATAGGAGACCAGCCCCGCGTAGGCGGCGGTCGCCGACTTGTCGTTGCGCGCATAGCCGTAGGCGGTGTGCTCATACTCGGCAGCCGCATCGGCATACTGATGGCTTTCGAACAACGCCTCCGCCAGCAGGTAGTTGGTCGCCGCGGCGTCGGCATCTTCCGGGAACGACTTCATGTAGTCCCGGTACCAGCGCGCGGCTTCCTGGTAGTCCGCGACACGCTTGGACTTCTGTGCGCTCGCATGAAAGTAGGTCGCGACGTCCTTCAGATTGGTTTTGAGCTCCTCCACGACACGCGGGTTGTCGGCGCGGGTGCGGGTTTTCCAGTAGGGGGAGTCGAAGTTGTAGTGCTCGACGAACTCGTGCTTGCCGTCGAGCACCAGCTGACTGAAGCCGCCCTTGCCGTAAGCCTCGATCGCCGCCATGTCGAGATCCGGCGCGTGGTCGCTGTAGGGGTCGCGCGCCACGTACGCACGGTAGACGGTCGCGGCATCCTGGTAGCGCTGCTTGTCGACGTACAGGTCACCGAGGCGGGAATACAGCAGCCAGGCGTACGGGCGCTCGCCGTGCTGGTGCATGTATTGCTCGAGCGAGGCGGGGCCGTCGTTGTAGGAGAACGTGATGCTTATAACCCGCAGAGTGTCCTCGACCAGCTCGCGATCGGCGCGCTTAAGCGTCTCAAGCCGTACCGGCTTGCCGCGGCCGCCGCCTCCGAGCTCCTGGTCCAGCACGCCGCCGAAGGACGGCAGGCTTTCGAGCGTGAGTGACTGCTTGAACAGCGACCAGCCGCGCTTGTACAGGCTCTGCTGGTAGAACGCGGAACCGGCGCCGCGCCCGATGACGGCCGAGTAGGCGCGCTCGGCATCTGCGTAGCGCTTGTCGGAAAACAACAGCTCGCCGCGCCGGAACTGCACCTCATCGAGCTGCGGGCTTTGCGGGTAGTGCTGCACGATCCGATCCAGTGTGCCGAGCGCCTGCCCGGACTGGCCGGTGGTCTCATAGGCTCGCGCCAGCTGATACAGCACCTGGTCGTTGCGCGCATAGTCAGGGTACGCCCTGAGGAGCGTCGTGTAGAGCTTGATCGCCTCCGCGCCCTGCAGGTCCACCGCGGTGACTTCCTGTTCCAGTCGCTCCATCTCGCCGGCGTCGAGGTGGAGATCACCGAGACGGCGCATGGCCTCGGCGCGCAGCTTGGGATCGGTATTCTGCAGCTCGAGAAAGTGGCGATAGTTCTCCATCGCCCGGGAAGCGTTGGCACTCACCGCAGTGTCGCGGTGCACGTCGACCTTGCGCGAGCTGAGATCCCCGATGGTGGGCTGTGCGCCGCGCTGGCCGGCGGAGGCGCTCTGCGCCGAAGCCGCCCGCGGTGCCATCGCCAGCAACGCGAGCGCGAACGCCGGCGCAAGGGATGCGGCGCAGCGCCAGCTCATCGCGGCGGCTCCGGTGGCTGCGGCGTCGGCGCAGCCTCGGGCAGTGCCGGAGCCCCCTCGGGTGGTCCCGGCGCGGTGGGTGCGGCCTGATCGGGGACTTCGGTTCCTTTCTGCACGGGAGCCGGGGCCGGGACGCGCGTGGCGTCCGCGTTGGCGGCGCGATCGTACATGGTGGCGAGGGCAAAGCGCGCCTGCACCTGGTAGGTGGCGAGTCGATCCTTCTGCTGCTCGAGCTCGTGGGCGGCAAGCTGCGCGAGATACACGCTCTGCTTCTGCTCGCTGGCGGCGAGGCGTGCCTGCAGCGTGTCGATGCGCTGCTTCAGGGCGGTGACGCGGGCCGCGAACTCCCCGGTGTTGGTCGGCACGCTCTTGCGGTCGCGTTCCACGCGAATCCAGCGGCTCTGTGCCTCATGCAGTGCGAGATTCAGGTCCTTCAGCCCGCGATGCTCCTGCCACAAACGCGCGTTGAAGGCATCGTTCAGGCGGAACTGCAATACGCCCTTCACCAGCGCCAGCCGCTTGCGCAGGTCCGCGTTCTCTGGCGTGTCGGGGGCGGCGGCGAGCGCCGCTTCCACCCGCTGTACGCGCGCCCACTGCTCGCGCTCGGCGGCGGTGCCGAGCGCGGCCATGTCGCGCTGCGTCTCGATGGTGCGCAGCTCATTGGCGAGCGTGACGTGGCGCTGCTGCAGCTTCTCCACCGCGCCGGAGCCCAGCAGCGCATCCGCCCGCGGCAGCCGCTCGGTGTAAGCGCGTTCGCGCGTCTCGATCATGTCCTGGAAGGCGCCCATGCTGTCGCCCCAGGTCTCCAGCGTGCCGTTCAGGTACACCAGGTCGCGGTAGTTCTTGAGCCCCTCCTGGAAATCATGTCCGGCCAGCACCACGTACAGATAGCGGGACTCGGGCGCCTCGGGCAGGTTCTTCAGCTGCCAGAACCAGCCGTAGCGCGCGCCCTGATCCTTGGTGAGCACGCGCCCGAGCATGTCACCCTTCTCGATGCGTGCGATGGCCTCATCCAGCCGCGTGTCTTCGGCAGTGAGGGATTTGACGGCGCTCTCGTAGTACTCGGCGGACTGCGCGTTGGCACTCAGCTTGCCGAAGGCGTACGGCACCGCCAGGTAGGACTCCTGCACCGCCGCGTCCAGTACGTCACGGCTGCGCAGCTCCATCCACGGCGTAAGCGCCCCCCGGTAGTCCCCGAGCGCCGCATCCGCCCAGCCCGTGCCGAGCAGCGCCTTATTCGAGAACGGACCGTTCAGGCGCACCCGCGCGAGCGCCGGCCGCGCCCGCGCCGGCTGGTTGGCCTGCAGGTACGCAAAGCCAAGCGCGAGATTGGCGCGATCCTTGAGAGCTGCGAGCTCCGGAGTTGCGGCGAGCATGGTGCCGACTCCGGTGAGGAACGGATCGGCATCGTTGAGCCGCCCATTACGCACCAGCGCCACGCCCAGGTTGAAGCGCGCGTAGGCGGACCAGATCTGCGGGCCGCGCCAGCTCGACAGCAGGCGAATCGCCTCATCGAAGCGTCCCTCGTGCATCAGCACGTTGCCGAACAGCAGCTCCTTCTGTGCCTCAAGCTCCGGCGACATGCGCCCGTTGACCGCGCGCAGCGCCGCATCGGCTTTGTCGAGATAGCCGCGCGCGTACCACACCTGCGCGAGATAGAACCGCGCGCGGTTGCGCACGCCGGTGGGCACATCGTCGGTCAGCAGCCTCTGGAAGCGTTCGCCCGCTTCGTTGTGCATCCCGAGCGTCAGGTACAACCCGCCCTCGAGAAGCTGCGCTTCATCCGCATGGTGCGGCAGGCGGCCCCAGTGCTCGTAAGCGAGCAGGCGAGTGAGCGCCGCGAAGTCTTCGTCCTGATAGAAGTAGAACAGGGCGTCGCCGTAGTGCAGATCGCGGATGCGCGTGACCGGCAGCTTCTCCGGGTCGTGGCGGCGCGCACCCGCCGCTGTTGCCAGCAACGCCAGCCCAGCAGCGAGAAGCAGCGCACGCATGCAGGATGCTGAGTTCAAAGGCTATTCCCAGTCCTTGATCTCGAACTCCGGCTGCAGTTTCCTCTGCCGGTCATCGATCTTGAGCTCCAGGTATTTGGCGCCGACGCCCTTATCGAACCTGAGCGAGGCGCCGCGCTTGTAGGCGCGCTCGTTCGGCCCCTTGCCGTTGAAGAAGGCGACCAGCTCGTGCCCGCCGACCTTGAGGTTACCGAGATACAGGCGCTGCACGCCGCCCTTGAGCAGCGCCTCCACTTCGCGCGGCGTGTACAGGTAGTTGATGACTTCCTTCTGGTCGATCTTCAGCTGCACCGAATCGAGCGCGAAGAACGTCCCGAGGTCCACCGACAGAAACACCGCCACCTGGGTGTTGGCCGGGAACAGCAGCTCCTCCTCCAGGATGAACAGGTCCTTGTTGAGATCGACCACGTCCTTTTTCAGATCCTGGATCTCCTGGTCGAGGCCGCGGGTGTCGGGCGAGGACTCCGCGGCAGCCGGCGCGGGCGTCGTGGCGAGTGGCGAGTCTGCCTCGGGTAAAGTCGCGGCCGGAGCCGCGCCCGGCGCCGCCTGGGCGCTGGCAGGAGTCGCCGGGGTCTGCGTGTCCGGTGAGGCCGGCGGCGCGCCCAGCGCCGCGCACGGCCCGCTCGCGAGCAGCACACCCGCGAACAGCAGGGCGAGGAGAGCGGCGCGCGGCGCGCGCCGGGGCGCAGCATTGAGCGGGGACATTACGCGTGTCATCTGCAGCATGGTGGTTCCGATCATTCGTTCAGCAGAGCCCGCAGCTGTCGCAGGTAGAGCTGTTCGCTTTCGGCGCTGTAGTCCCGCAGCACGTTGCGTACCGTGCCGCTGCGGTCGATCAGCACGGTCATCGGCAGACTGTCGACCTGATAGCGGCGGCTTACCCCCTTGGCGGGATCGAGCAGCAGCGCGAAGCCGACGGACGCCGAGCGGGCAAAATCGAGCGCCTGCGTCGGATCGTCATCGACACCGATTCCGAACATCGCCAGTCCCGCCGAGCGATAGGTCGTGAGACTGCGGTTCAGAGACGCGAGCTGCGTGCGGCAGGGCGTGCAGCGGCTGCTCCAGAAGCTCAGCACCACGACCTCGCCGCGGTGCTCCGACAGACGTGCGTTGCCGCCGACGGCCGCGCGCAGCGCAAAATCAGGCGCGCTCTGCCCGATGAGGGTGTAGGGCAGCTGCGCTCGCGCCGCCAGGCTGCAACCGAGTGCCATCACGACCAGGCACAGCAACACCTCTGCGCGGGACCGGGCAGACCACGTCAGCCCTAGCCAACGTTCTGCCACCTCACGCCACACCGGGCCGTTCGGCCGTTGCCAGCTCAATAATGATCCTTCGCCAAGGGATGCGCGCCCGCGCCAAGCGCGCAAAATTGCACAGCGCACTTAACACTGTCAACGAAGGTCAACGAAAGGCACCGGCGAAAAGCGAGGCTGGCGGCGTCGTCAACACGCGACACCGGTCCGGCGTGCCGCGCCGCGCTTACCGGCGCGCCCGCCGCCTCACACGATGCGGTTGAAGGCGGTAAGCCCCGCCAGGGCGCTGCCCGAGCCCAGGCTCTGCATGGGGAACAGAGTCGGGAACTGGCCGTCGGTACCCATGAGCCCCAAGTAGTTGAGGATCACCACGTCCACCAGCTGGTTCACCGCGTTGGCCGCCGGGCTCGAGGTACTCACGACCGAGCCATCGGAGCTGAAGTAGCCGATCTGCTGGCCCGCCGTGCCATTGCGCAGTTGCGGCCGCCCGGTGGGGCTGTAGACCAGGAAGAAGGTCGACGCGACCGAGGCACTATCGCCCTGCCAGCCGAGCTTGCCACGGCCGCCGGCGCTGTTGTCGGCCATGCCGGTGGAGGTGAGCGAACCGTCGCTGAACACGTAGATCATCACCGGCGTCTTCAGGCGCTGCGCGTACTCGAGAACCGCACCGATCATCTGGCCGGCCTTGAAGTTACGCATCTCGCCGGTGGCACGCGTGCCATCGTGGTAGTCGTAACCGCCCAGGGCGATGGTGCCGGCGCCGGCGAAACCATTGAGCACCAGCTTCATGACGGTGGCGGTTTTGGCAACGTCCCGGTCGGAGAAATCGCCCGCGGTGAAGATAGGCGACGCGCCGCCGGTGATATTCGTATCCTTGGTGGGATCGAGCGCGGCAGGATCGCCGAATTTGTCGGCCGTGTGGGCCGACTTGACGTAGGCGCAGCGCACCTCGTTCTTCAGCGCCGCATCCGCATTCGGGTCGCTGTACAGCTGAACGCCTGGGGTCGCTCCGATTGGCGTGCTGAGCGTCCCGGTAAAGGCGGCGGTATCGCCCGCACCCACCTGAGGAGTGCTGCCGCCACTGATGCGCGCCTGCGATTCGAGCACCGCCACCGCCAGCGGGTCCTGCGCGCCGCCGCCCGGAGGCATCGGAACCAGCGCCGTCGAGTCCGAGGGCTGGCTGATGGTCGTCGGCTGCAACGCCGGGTTGATGAGTGCCATGGGTGCCTGCGAGTTGCCCCCGGACACCGACGAGTCGGTGCCGATGAGCGTCAGCAGCAGACCCTGCGCACCCGCTTTGGCGATGCCGTACATGGGGTTGTGCGGGTTGTTCTGGGTGTCGTTTTGCGACATCGCGCAGAACACCGCGCCGTTGGTGCCGGCGGCAGTTGCCGGCGTGGTCGCCTTGCTGAGGATGCCGCGCTTGATGGCACCGTCGGCGTGCCACAGCAGGCCGAGCGATGCGTCGATGTTGGCGCTCGAACTCGGCACCATGTTGCCCGGCACGCCGAGCTTGCCGTAGCCGGCGGTGGACAGGAAGTTCGTCTGGCCGCCCTGCACTCCCACCAGTACCTCGGAGCCGACCAGGTTGGCCCCGCCCGCGAGATCGAAACAGATGAAGGGCAGGCTGCCCGACGCAGTCGGAACGTTGCACTGGCTGGAGGCGAGCAGCGCCTGCATGTCCGGGGACAGCGCGGCATTCGCGCGGCTCGCCTTGAGGAGCCCGCCGAGCCACGCCGGACCGATTACCATCGCCGGCCCGGAAAGGAATCCGGCCGCCACGAAGTCGCGGCGGGTCACCGGCAGCGGATGGTTCTGGTGCAGGATCGGCTCGCCGAGCGCGTGCGATCGCGGGGGTTTCTTGCGGATCAGCATCTGCCTATCTCCAAGATTCCTAAGGTCACTGCAGGCTCACCACGGCGCTGCCGAGCACCGCGGTGCAGGCCGCGACGGTCGCCTGCGAAACGGTGGCGTTGCCGGTGATCGTCGGGATGCGGGTGAGCAGGTTATCGACCTCAGTGCGCACGGCGTTCGCCGCGGCGGGGATCGCGTTGCCCACCGCGTTGACGGCCAGCGCATTGATGACGATGGCGCGGTTGGCACTGCCGCTCGCGCCGAAAAACCCCGCGGCGCCGGCGTTGATGCTGCCTTCGAGGCCTGCGCCGAAGAACGCATCGCGCAGCAACTGGTTGCCGACCAGTTGCCCGCAGTAGGCGTTCGCAAGCTGTGAGATCGCAGTCTGCTGCGAAGGCAGGAACGCCGAGATCAATGGACCCGCCGGCAGCGACTGTTGCGAGACGTTGTAGAGTGAGGACACGACGGGGTTCGTGATCGGCACGCCGGTGATGCGCGAGAGCGAGTGGTTGATGCGCTCGAAGGTCGCGACGCCGAAGTCGGGCCGCGGCGTGTTGTCGGGCGCCGGCGGTGACACCACCACCGGCGGCTCCACGTAGGCGTGCAGGTGCGAACCGATCTGATCGAACGACAGGAAGAACAGGTCGTTGTCGGGCCCGAGGGTCACCGGGATCACCGTGCCGAGGCCCGACAGCAGCTGGCCGTTGGCGGCGCTGTAGTTGGCGCCGCCGACACTGGCGCTCATGGTGGTGTACGCCTGGCCGGCCGCGGCCAGCACGCCGTTCACGCCGAGGCGTATGCCGCTGATCGGCAAATTCGCCGGCACCACCGCCTTGGGATCGAGGCTGATGAACTTCGGCTGGTCGAACAGGTAGCTGTAGTTATCGTACTGACTGCCCTGGAACAGGATGTACGACTGCGACACGCCCGTGAGGGCGCTGACACCGAACAGCAGGTAGTACTTTTCGCCGACGCCGGCGGCGAAATTCTGCTGGATCTGCGCCGGCGTGAGCGCGCGGTTGTGGATGGCGACGAACTTGATGACGCCAGCCCATGGCCGCTGACCGGTGGTCTCGTTGCCGAGCACCAGCGCGAAGGTGCTGTCCCAGTTGGCGAGCGAGCCACCCCCGGCCGGGTCGGCATCACCGGTATACATGCCGTTGACGTAGATCTTCTGCCCGGCGACCGGGTTATAGGTGAGCACCACGTGCGACAGGGCCGCCTGGGCCGCCCCGCTCGCGGTGGTAGTGATGAGCGGCGGCGTACCGTTGGTGTCGGTGGTGCTGCTGCGCGCGCGTCCCTCGTACTGCATGGCATCCTGGCCGAGAGTAGCGTCGCGGGTGGTGTTGCTGCCGGAGTAGCTGACAATGTAGGCCTTGGTCTGTGCGACGTTGGCCGGCGCCGCCCACACTTCGATCGAGTACTCGCCCGAGGACTGGATCATGGCGGCGAGCTTCTGGCTGGTGCTGGTGGAAGCCTGCGCCTTGCCGCCCGCGCCGATGCTGATGCCCCAGCCGCCCACCCAGCTGACATTTCCGGACAACGACAGATCGGCGGCCGGCGTGACTCCGCTGGTGTCGTAGGCGGTGCTGCCGCTGCCGGTCTGGAACATGTACTTGGCGACCAGGTTCGCCTCGTAACGGTTGCCGCCGGCCGCGACGGTGCCCTGCTTGAGCGTGAGTGCGTTCGAGATCACCAGGTTGGGATCGATCGGCGTCACCGGGATGCCGTTGGCGAAAGCGTTGATCGCGGCCAGCATCGCCGCTGAGCTACCCGGACAATCCGGAGCGCCGCCCGATGAGGGCGTGACCCAGCAATGGTGGAACTCGTCCTGCAGGCGCACGTAGAAGCGCGACTGGTTGGGACTTGCGAGATTGATCTTCGACTGCGCCGCGGCGTATGCCTCGTTGATGTTGGAGCTCGCAAAGTACGGCTGCTGCGCAGTTCCCGAGCTCGAAGTGTGGCAGCCGGCGCAGAACTTGGTCAGCAGCGGGTAGACCGTGCTCTGGAAGCTCGGGTTGCCCGCGCTGGGATCGGCCGGGAACTGCTTGCCACCACCGGCCGATTGCACCGGCGGCGCGGTCAGCTGCACGCTGGTGGTGGACGAGGAGCCGGCACCGATCCACGCCTGGATCCACACCAGCATGGTGGCGGCGCAGGCGCCAGGGTCCGCGACCCAGCAGTTGTGGCCGCTGCCCACCTTGAGCACCAGCGTCGACTGGTCCGGCCGCGCCAGGTTCACGAGCGGGCCCGCAGCCTGGTAAGCGAGGTTCACGTCGTCCGAGCGCGCGAACATCGGCGCCTGGCCGCCCTGGTGGTGACAGCCGCCGCAGCGGTTGGCGGGGCGGATGTTTTCCCACAGATTGATCTTGAACGCCTGCACGTCCGCGTTCGCGGGCGCGGGCCCGGTATAGCTCACCGTGTTGTTGGGCGTCGTCTGCTGGTTCACCGTGGTCGCCGCGCCGCCGCTGCAGGCGGCCAGGGTGGCGAGGAGCAGTAGCGCGACGCACGGCCCGAGCGAGCGCGCCGCGCGCGTCACGAGCCCGTCAGACACAGGCAGGCTGGCAACAGCGTTGCGGTTCATGGCGGCGCTCCCTTACTGGCCCGGACAGGCGGCAGCGGACAGCTGGAACACCTGCTTGAGTTTGTAGCCCCCGGACTTGAAGCTCGCCTTGATGGTTGCGACCGTCGCCTGATCGGCGGCGCTGTTGGGCGCGCGGAAGCACACCGCCTGGAACACCTTGGTCACCTGGCATTGCGCGAAGGCATCGCTCGATGCGAGTTCCTGGCCCAGTGACTTGGCGCCCGCGCCGCTTCCCGGCAGGGAAGGCTCCCAGCCGAGGGAGGCGTTGGCCCCGGCGCGCCAGCGGTTCGACCAGCTGTCGTCGGGGGTCACGAAGCCGAACGGGAAATTGGTGGAATTGATCAGGTACTTCGGCTGCACCTGGTTGGCCGCGTACACCAGCTGCCCGGCGGTGGCGTCGAAGTTGTAGTACGCGAACGCCTGCGCCATCGGATCCATGCCGCTGTGGCAACCGACGCAGTTGTTGAGGAACACGCGGCTGTCCCCGCCGGGCGAGCGCGCCACGTCCTGGCGGATGCGATCCGCGGGCCGCGTGGTGTCCATCACCGTCTCCATGTCGTGGCAGAGGTGATTCATCATGGTGAAGCGGAACATCGCGCGGTTGGTGCCGTTGATGAAGAACGCGGATGCCGCGCCGCGCGTGGTAATGAGGCCGGCGGTCGCCGCCGCCGGGGTGCCGTAGGTGGCCGACTGCGTAGTGCGCACGAGCGCGCTGCTCAAATCAACACCGTTGCTCTCAGCGGCGGCGTAGTGGTTGTTGTTCATGGCCGAGGGGGCCGGCAGCCCCGCCGCGTTCACGATGTAGAGAATGTCGTCCGACAGGGCGGTGTTGAACGCCAGGTCGTCGCGGGTCATGCCGATGACGGTCGCGGCGTAGTCATTGAAGGGCGCGAACACCGTCTGGTCGCGATTGGTCCACGGGATCACCAGGTTCTTCAGCGTCACGTTGTAGAACGACGGGGCGCTGGTGGCGATGGCCGCAGCGGCCAGCAGGCCCGCCTGGCCGGGGCTGCCGGTGATCGCGCTCGCCATCTGGCTGAGCACCCCCGCCGGTGGTGGCTCGCCGGTGATGCGCTCGTAGATGCGCTTCGCCTGCTCGTTAGGTCCGGCGTGGGCGGATGTCGCCAGCTGCATCAGTAGCAGCACAGCGGCCGCCAGCGTGCGGCGCGCACCGCCCGATACGACCTGTGCCTTGTTCAGTCTGACATTCATAGCGCTCGTCAACTCCCAAAACTGCTCGAAGCGCGCGGCGGACTATACGGTTCGGCGAGCCCCGCCCCGAATGTCTCGACCGTCTGACGTCGCCGATCGACGACACTCGCGCTGGTTATTGGCCCGCGTGGATCATTGCGCGGCGAACTGCGAGACCGGTCACGGCGTTCCCGCGATCGGACGCTTACCTAGTAGCGCGATCGGCCCGGTACGCCGCAGACCTATAGAACCGCGAGGCGCACTGACGCGCCGTGATGGGATCGGCGTTATAGCGACAGTTATGGATAATATACGTGATCAGCTCGACCTTGACTTACGTTACATTCACAGGCGGCGGAGAGTCCGCGTGGCTGGGGAGGCGCACATGAACGCGCAGCGCGGCTGGCACAACCTGAGGCGATGCACTGCGCGTGCGCTGCCGCTGCCGTGGCGCGCCGCAGGGCTGCTGACGGCGGCGTTCGCGGCCGGGCTTGCCGCGTGCAGCAGCGGCGGCAATGTGAGCCTCGGCAAGAGCCAGGTGTCCGATCCGGCCACGGTCGACTTTCCCATCTTCTACGTGAAGCGCCAGGTGCCGCTGGACAAAACCGGCAACGTGCAGCAGGACGACCTGCGCGTGCTGCGCGACGCGGTGCCGTCCGCGGATCTCTACAAGCGCGCCAACGCCTCCCCAAGCGCGCTCGAAACCAACATCACCGCGCGCCTAACCGTCGGTGCCAGCTGGGACGTGAAGGACGTCGACACCTCCGCGGATGGCACCCGGGTGGTGTTCGCCATGCGCGGCCCGCTCGCCGTGAACCAGGATCCCAAGAAGCCGCCATCGTGGCGCATCTACGAGTACGTGATCGCGAGCAACACGCTGCACGCAGTCATCAACCCCGCGAGCGACCCCGATCCGCTCACGGTCAACGATGTCTCACCCCACTACCTGCCGGACGGGCGCATCGTGTTCTCGTCCACGCGCCAGAAGCAGTCGCAGGGCATCCTGCTCGATGAGGGCAAACCGCAATTCGCGGCGCAGGATGAGGAGCGCACCGAGCCGGCGTTCGTGCTGCACGTCATGAACGCCGATGGCACCGCTGTACACCAGATCTCCTTCAACCAGAGCCACGACCGCGATGCGACCGTGCTGGCAAACGGCCGGGTGCTCTGGAGCCGCTGGGACCACGCGCCCGGCAAGGACGCCATGCACCTGTACGCGGCCAATCCCGACGGCACCGACCTCGAGCTCTACTACGGTGCCAACAGTCACATGAGCGGTACCAACAACACGGTCATCGAGTTCGTGCAGCCGCGCCAGATGCAGGATGGCCGCATCCTCGCGCTCATGCGCCCGTACACCGGCGTCGACTTCGGCGCTAACCTCGTCATCATCGACGGCACTCGCTACGTCGAGAACACGCAGCCGCTGCTCGCCAACGCCACCCTTTCCGGCCCGGCGCAGACACCGGGCACCACCAACGACGTACGCACCATCCCGGGTCCGTCACCGGGCGGACGCTTCAATTCCGCCTACCCGCTGCAGGACGGCACCAACCGCATACTGGTCAGCTGGGCACAGTGCCGGCTGCTCGACAAGACGCAGACCCCGCCGGCGATCGTGCCATGCACCTCCACGGCGCTCAACGCCCCGAACCCGCAGACCGCGCCACCTCTGTACAGCTTGTGGATGTTCAACCCGACGCAGAACACCCTCATGCCGATCATGCCGCCGGTGGAGGGCGTGATGGTCACGGACGTAGCGGTGGCGCAGCCGCGCCCGCTTCCCAACATCATCCTCGACAAGGTGTCGGGGGTCGACCTCGACCCGAACCTGGTGGCCGCCGCGGTGGGCGTGATCGATATAAGAAGTGTCTACGACATCGACGGCGTCGACACCGCCAACCCCAACATCGCCACGCTCGCAGATCCCGCGAAGACCGCGGCGAGCGCACGCCCGGCGCGCTTCATCCGTCTGGAGAAGGCGGTCTCGATTCCTGACATGACCATCGTGAATCTGTCCGGCGCGGCCTTCGGCGCCAGCAACTACATGCTCGAGATCCTCGGCTACGCGCCCGTCGAGCCCGACGGCTCGGTGCGCATCGAAGTGCCGGCGAACGTCGCCTTCCGCGTGAGTGTGCTGGATGCCAACGCGCGCCGCATCACGCCGGAGCAGGGCGTGTGGCTGCAGGTGAAGGCGGGCGAGGTAGTGTCCTGCAACGGCTGCCACCTTCCGGCGAGCGCCCAGCGCCCGATCTCGCACGGGCGCGCGGGCCTGTTCGCCGCGGCCTGGGCGGGAGCCGCGGCGAGCGGCATCCCCTTCCCGCATACCATTGCCTCAGGCGCCGGCGCCTTCATACCGCAGCAGGGCGAGACCATGGCGCAGGCGCGCATGCGCGTCAGCTGCGCCAACGACTCCCCGCCCTGCAAGCAGATGGTGCCGGGCGTGAACGTGACGTACAGCGACGTGTGGACGGACCCGGCGCAGGCGACACCCGGCGCGCCGATCAACTACCGCTACGACGACGCCTCTCAGTTCATGACGCCGTTTCCGACCAGCGCCACCTGTGTCACTGCCTGGGCGGCGAAGTGCCGCATCGTGATCAACTACCCGCGGCACATCCAGGCGTTGTGGGATGTGGCGCGACCGGCCAACGTTGGCGGGGCCTTAGTCGATCACAGCTGCTCGCAGGCGGGTTGCCACAATCCGAGGAATGCTGCGGGTGCGACGCAGACCCCGGCGGGCAATCTCGATCTCACCAAATCCGCCTCCAACGACGAGCCGCAGGAGTTCACCTCCTATCGCCAGCTGCTGTTCGCCCATAACACAGTTATCATGGGCGCCCCGGGACCGTCTGTGGGTCCGTACCTGAATGCGGGTAGCGCGAATGGCGGGCTGTCGGCCCAGTTCCTGAACCGCTTCGCAACAGGTTCCGGAAGCACGCATGTGGGCTGGTTGAGCCCGGCGGAGCTTCGCTTGTTGTCGGAGTGGCTGGATATTGGCGCGCAGTACTTCAACAACCCGTTCGATCCCGCGGTACCGGTCAATTGAGCCAAGGACGGAATTGATCGCGCGGCTGCGGCAGGTCGCGCTCGCGGGCCTCGTATTGATGGGATTGCTGCTGACTCCCGCCGTGAGCGGC
>DASWUP010000199.1:0-11093 GCA_036401635.1 Steroidobacteraceae bacterium | reverse complement strand
GTACCAGCACAAACTCGTCAAGCTGGTCATGCGCTACGTACGTAACCCGGCGGAAGCCGAGGATATTGCCCAGGAGGCCTTCATCAAGGCCTATCGAGCTCTGCCGCAGTTTCGCGGCGACAGTGCCTTCTACACCTGGCTGTATCGCATCGCTATCAACACCGCCAAGAACGCCGTGGTCTCCCGCGAGCGCAGTCCCATCGAATATGACCTGGACCGCAGCAACGAAGAGTCATACGACATGCAAAGCCGCATGAAGGATTCCGAGACCCCCGAGGGTCTCGTGCTGACGGACGAGATCCGCTCGATCGTCAATGCAGCGATTGACGCCCTGCCCGAGGACCTGCGCACCGCCATCGTGCTGCGCGAGCTCGAGGGGCTTTCTTACGAGGAGATCGCCGCAGCCATGGCCTGCCCCGTGGGGACCGTGCGCTCGCGCATCTTCAGAGCGCGCGAGGCCATCGACCACCGCCTGCGGGAGGTCTTCGGGGGCGGCCTGGGCCGCGCGGAGGAGCTGGGATGAACGAGGAGCTCGACAGTCAGTTATCGGCCATGTTCGACGACGAGCTGGCGCCGGCGGAGTGCGAGCTGCTCGCCCGGCGCCTGTCGCGCGATGAGCAGCTGAAGGCGCGCTGGGATCGCTATGCGGTGATCGGGGCTCTCATCCGCTCCGAGGGTGGCGTACGGCTGAACGCGCCGCTGGCGGGCCGCGTGAGTGCAGTCATCCTGGCCGAGCCCACCTTTGGTGCCTCACCCGCGCCGCACGGCGCACCGCGCACCCGCGTGCGCTGGTGGCAGCCGCTTGCCGGCGCGGCGGTCGCCGCCGGGGTCGCCGTGCTCTGCATTGTGTGGCTGCGCGCACAAACCCCACTTACCGGGGCTGCCCTGAGCGCGCAGCTGATTTCCCCGGCAGCGGCTGTGTCGAGCGCGCCGCTGGCCCGCGCCACACCCGCGGGCGCTGCCGGCCCGCGCGACGGCATCGCTGCGGGCATCTCCGGCTCGGGCGACAGTTACGTCGTGCCGCCCGCGCCCGCGGTGCGCGCCGCGGTCGTGCCGAGCGTGGAGCTTGCCAACTATGTCGTGGCACACAGCGTGTTTTCCTCGCCCGTCGCGCGCCGTAATCTGCTGTCGGCCTTCATGAGCAGCGAGTCCGGCACCATCGCCGCCGAAGAACCGCAGGACGATGCCCAGAGCAACCTCCAGTAGCGAGCGGTTCGTCGCCCTGGCGCTCGCCTGGGCAGTCGCCGGTGCGGCGCTGGCCGAGGAGCCGGCGCAGAAGGCGTCGCCCGAACAAGCGCCAGCGCAATGGCTCGAGCGCATGAACCAGGCGCTCACCACGCGCAACTATGACGGTACCTTCTCGCACTGGCACGGCGGTCACGTGGAGATGCTGCGCATCATCCACCGCGTGCAGGATGGGACGGTCTCGGAGCGGCTGGCGTCGCTCGACGGTTCGGGCCGGGAGTTCATCCGCACCGGCGCGAGCCTCACCTGCTACCTGCCGGACAAGCGCACGGTGCTGGTCGAACAGCGACCGCCGCAGGAATCCCTGGTGGGCTTTCCGGCCGTCAACGATCAGACCGCGAGCTCTTACGACATCCGCGAAGTCGCCCGTACGCGGCTGAATCGCCGCGACACTCACGTCATCGCGGTCTCGCCCAAGGATGAGTACCGCTACGGCTACCGGCTGTGGATCGACGACTCCACCGCCATGCCGCTCAAGACTCAGCTGTGCGATGCACACGGGCACGTCATCGAGCAGATCGTGTTCGCGAGCCTTACGCTCTCCTCGCATATCCCTGACTCGGCGTTCAAGCCCGAAGTCTCGACCGAGGGCTTCAAGTGGCTGCGCAACGAATCGGCCCCGCCGGCGCCGCCGGCGGAGGCGCTGGCCTGGAATGCGATGGGGCTGCCGCCGGGCTTCAGGATGAGCGCCCGCTCGGCCCAGACCCTGCCCGGCTCGACCGACCCGGTGGACCATCTGGTATTTACCGACGGGCTTGCTTCGGTCTCGGTATTCGTCGAACCGCAGCGGCGCTCGAGCGCCGCTCAGCCCGCGGTGCCCGAGTCGGCCAGGGTCGGCTCATCGTCCGCCTTCTCGACCGTGATCGACGGTCACAAGATCACGGCCGTGGGCGAGGTTCCGCCGGACACGGTGCGGTTGATCGCCACCCAGGTCAAGGCCCAGGACCCCGCGTCCATCGGCTCGCGGCGCCCCTGATGCATGCGGACGCCGCGCCTGATGCTCGTGCATCGCCGCGACTGCGCACTGTGCGATGAGATGTTGGCGCAGCTCGAAGAGCTGGGCCGGACTGTCGCGCTTCCCCCGATCGACCTGATCGACGTCGACTCCGAGCCGCTCCTGCGCCGCCGCCACGGGCTCGACGTCCCGGTGCTGTTGCTCGATGGCGCGGTGGTGTGTCGCCACCGCCTCGATCGGGGCGAGCTCGCGCGGCTGCTGCGCCCGCGCCCGGGCGCGGACGCGTGACTGGCGCGCTTCTCAAGAGGCCAAACTTCCCTATAATCCGCCGGCCGCAAGGCTTAAGGCGCGGCAGCACGCGACAGCACCTTGGCGGTTCATGCGGAACATACGTAACTTTTCCATCATCGCGCACGTTGACCACGGCAAATCGACCCTCGCCGATCGGCTCATCCAGTTGTGCGGCGGTCTGGCCGACCGCGAAATGCAGGAGCAGGTGCTCGACTCCATGGAGCTCGAGCGCGAACGCGGGATCACCATCAAGGCGCAGAGCGTCACGCTCTACTACACCGCGCGCGACGGCGAGCGCTACCAGTTGAACATGATCGACACGCCGGGCCACGTGGACTTCTCCTACGAGGTGTCGCGCTCGCTCGCCGCCTGCGACGGGGCACTGCTGGTGGTGGATGCCTCCCAGGGAGTCGAGGCGCAGAGTGTCGCCAACTGCTACACCGCCATCGAACAGGGCCTGGAGGTGCTGCCGGTCATCAACAAGATCGACCTGCCCTCGTCCGATGCCGACCGGGTGAGCCGCGAAATCGAGGAAATCATTGGCATCCAGGCCACCGACGCCGCACGCGTGAGCGCCAAGACCGGCGAGGGAGTTGCGGAGCTTTTGGAAACGCTCATCCGGCGCATTCCCGCGCCGCGCGGCTCGGAGGATGCGCCGCTGCAGGCGTTGATCATCGACTCCTGGTTCGACAACTATGTCGGCGTCGTGTCGCTGGTGCGGGTGATGAACGGGCGCCTGAGGAGCGGGGACAAGATCCGCGTGGTGTCCACCGGCCGCAGTCACCTGGTCGACCGGCTCGGGCGCTTTACGCCCAAGCCGGTGGTGGAGCGCGAGCTCCCCGCCGGCGACGTGGGCTTCGTGGCCGCGGGCATCAAGGAGATCGACGGCGCGCCGGTCGGCGACACCATCACGCTGGAGAATCGGCCGGCGGCCGCACCGCTTCCCGGGTTCAAGCAGATCAAGCCGCGGGTGTTCGCCGGGCTGTTCCCGGTCAACTCGGAGGACTACGAGAAATTCCGCGACGCGCTCGGGAAACTGCGGCTGAACGACTCAGCATTGCACTACGAGCCGGAGGTGTCGGGGGCCCTGGGCTTCGGATTTCGCTGCGGCTTTCTCGGGCTGCTGCACATGGACATCGTGCAGGAGCGTCTGGAGCGCGAATACCAGCTCACCCTGGTGAGCAGCGCACCCACGGTAATCTACGAGGTCGCGCGCAACGACGGGGTGATCGAGTACGTCGACAACCCGGCAAAGCTCCCCCCGTCCAACGATGTCGACGAGATCCGCGAGCCGATCATCGTGGCGAACATCCTGGTGCCGCCGGAGCACGTCGGCGCGGTGCTGAAGCTGTGCAACGACAAGCGCGGCACGCAGAACAAGATGCAGTACCTGGGAACCCAGGTGTCGCTGCAGTACCAGTTGCCGCTCGCGGAAGTGGTGCTGGATTTCTTCGATCGCCTGAAATCGGCGAGCCGCGGCTACGCCTCCTTCGACTACGAGTTCAGCCACTTCGAAGCCGCGCCGCTGGTGAAACTCGACATCCTCATCAACGGCGATAAGGTAGATGCGTTGTCGATCATCGTGCACCGCGACAGCGCCTACCAGCGCGGCCGCGAACTGGTGGACAAGATGCACGAACTGATCCCGCGGCAGATGTTCGAAGTGGCGGTGCAGGCGGCCATCGGCAGCGCCGTCATCGCCCGCGCCACGGTCAAGGCGCTGCGCAAGAACGTGCTCGCGAAATGTTATGGCGGCGACATCACCCGCAAACGCAAGCTGCTCGAGAAACAGAAAGCAGGCAAGAAACGCATGAAACAGCTGGGACACGTCGAGATTCCGCAGGAAGCGTTCCTGGCGGTTCTGCAGGTGGGCCGCAAACACTAGCGGAAAGGGCCGCAGGCCGCTTTCAGCAAATGAACTGAAGGGTTGCCATGTTAGAGACGCTGATGCCGTTAATCGTTGCTCTGTCCTGGCTGGCGCTGCCGGTGACGCTGGTGTGCATCATCGATGACTGGCTGCTGCGTCCGCGGCGCGTGATTGCCGCCGGCGCCCAGGCAGTGCGCGACCCGCCGCTGATGAGATTCCTGTACGGCGCATTGCCGCTGCTGATCGCCTGTGCGGTGCTGCACCTGTTGCTCGCCGAGCGGCTGGATTTCAGCGCAGTGTTGCTGACGATCACGGTCCTGACGGGTCTGGTGGGGGCGCTGGACGCGGCGCTGCTGGGTCCGCGGCGCGCCGCCGCCGCGCGCGCGGCCGGCAAGGACCCTGGCGCGATTCCCGAGCCGGGGACGGTCGATTATGCGCGCAGCTTCTTTCCGGTGGCCCTGGTGGTGCTGGTGCTGCGCTCCTTCATCTTCGAGCCGTTCCGCATCCCCTCCGACTCCATGATGCCCACGCTCCTCGACGGCGATTTCATCATCGTCAACAAGTACGCCTACGGGCTGCGCTTGCCGGTGATCAATCGCAAGATCCTGGATGTTGGCGAGCCGCAGCGCGGCGACGTGGTGGTGTTCCGCTGGCCGGTGGACCCGTCGACCAACTTCATCAAGCGCCTGGTGGGCCTGCCGGGCGATCACGTCGAAGTGCACGACAACCGCATCATGATCAACGGCAAGGCGGTGGACGTCCAGGTCGCCGCCGGCAAGTACAGCGACGGCTGTTATGTGAACCTGTCGCTGACTGAGGAGCGTCTCGGCAGCCATGAACACGAGGCGATATTCTGTCCGGTGGCGCTGGATCGCCAGCCGGTGCTGCCGGGGTGCAACCGCCGCGGCGTGCGCGGCTACGTCTGCGGGGATGAAGACGCCCCCGGAGGCGGCAAGATGGCGCCGTTTGTCGGCGACGTGCCGCCGGGGCATTATCTGATGATGGGCGATAACCGTGACAACAGCGACGACGGGCGCGACTGGGGCTACGTGCCCGAGGGGAACCTGGTCGGCAGAGCGACCCGGATCTGGTTCAATTGGGATCTGCGCCGCGCCGGCGGTCCGATCTGGAGCCGCATCGGTTCCGCGATTCCGTGACCGAAGCGGACACACGTCCTTGGTCTGCAGATAGCGCAGTTGGGGAGTTGCATCGATGCGTAACAGGCAACAGGGTGTCACCGCACTCGGCTGGTTGGTTCTGCTCACGCCATTTGCGATCGTGCTCTACGCCGGCATCCGTCTGGCGCCGGTATATCTCAACTACATGAAGGTTGTGCGGGCGGTTGAGGGGGCGGGGGCCGACTACAAGGGCGGGGACGCGCAGTCGATCAAAACCGCGATCGACAGGCATTTTGAGATCGACATGGTCGAGTACCCCACCACCAAAGACATCAAGGTCACGCGCCAGGGCGCGGCCCTGGTGATCGAGGCTGCCTATGAGGATGAGGCGCCGCTATTCGGGAATATGTCGCTGCACGTAACGTTCGACAAGAAAGTGCGTGCGGGCGGCGGCGGCACCGGCGAGTAGCGGCACGGGGAGACATGACGAGTGCTGACTGGCCGGGGCGCTGGGTGCACGAGCGGCTGGGCTACCCGCCGCGCAACCTCTCGCTGTTTCGCGCGGCCCTGACTCACCGCAGCGCCTCAGGTCCCAACAACGAGCGGCTCGAGTTTCTCGGCGACGCCGTCCTCAATCTCGTCATCGCGCACCACCTTTATGCCGCCTTCCCGCAGGCAGCGGAAGGGGACCTGAGCCGCCTGCGGGCCAGGGTGGTGAGCCGCGAGCCCCTCGCCGAAGTGGCCCTGGGGCTGGGACTTGGTGAGACCCTGCAACTCGGGTCCGGCGAGCTCAGGAGCGGCGGCTTTCGCCGTCAGTCGATCCTTGCCGATGCACTGGAAGCGGTCTGTGGCGCGATTTTTCTCGATGGCGGACTCGCGGCCGTGGAGCCGGTCATCGCACGGCTGTTCGCGGCCCGCATCGCAGCGCTCCCCGAGCCGGCCGCGCTCAAGGACGCCAAGACCCGCTTGCAGGAGTACCTGCAGTCGCGCAGTCTTACCCTGCCACGCTACGGCGTCGTCACCATAGAAGGCGAGGACCACGCGCAGACCTTCCAGGTGAGCTGCGAGGTGCCCGACCTGGGGCGTCGCGTGCAGGGGCGTGGCTCGAGCCGCCGCCGCGCGGAGCAGCAGGCGGCCGAGCGCATGCTCGCCGAGATCGAGACCCACCCCCTACCGGACAGGCCCGCTTGATTGCCGCTGCTTCGTCGCCGCAATTTCGCTGCGGTTTCGCCGCCCTGGTGGGGCGGCCGAACGTTGGCAAGTCGACGCTTCTGAATGCGCTCGTCGGGCAGAAGCTGAGCATCGTCACGCCGCGTCCGCAGACCACGCGCCATCGCATTCTGGGCGTGAGCACCTCGCCCCAGGCGCAGATCGCGTTCCTGGACACCCCCGGGCTGCACGCCCAGGCGAGCCGCGCACTCAACAAGGCGATGAACCGGACCGCGACCGCCGCACTCGAAGCGGCGGACCTTACGGTGCTCGTGGTGGAAGCGCCACAGTGGACGCGCGAGGATGAGCTCGTGCTTCAGCGCATTGTGCTCACCGCGCGCCCGGCCATTGCGGCCGTCAACAAGATCGATCGCGTGCGCCCACGCGGGCGGCTGCTGCCGTATCTGGCGCAGCTCGCCGCGCGGCATGCGTTTCTCGCCATCGTGCCGGTCTCGGCGCTCAAGGCCGACAACATCGAGGATCTCAGGAGCACCATTGCGGCGCACCTGCCGCTCGCACCGGCGCTGTTCCCGGATGGCGAAGTGACGGACCGCGGCCTGCCGTTCCGGATTGCGGAAATGATCCGCGAGAAGCTCACGCTCGAACTGAACCAGGAGGTGCCCTATGGCATCGCCGTGGAGGTGGAACGCCTGACGGAAGAAGACGGTCAGCTTACGGTAGACGCGGCAATATGGGTGGATCGCGAGGGCCAGAAGCCGATTGTCATCGGCGCTCGCGGTGAACGGCTGAAACGAGTGGGTCGATCGGCACGGCTGGCGCTGAACGGGATCCTCAAGCAGCGCCTGCATCTGAACCTGTGGGTCAAGGTGCGGGAGAACTGGGCGGACAACGCCCGCGCTCTCAGGGAGTTGGGACTGGAATGAGCCGCAGCACCCGCCGCATCGATCTGACGCCGGGCTACCTGCTGCACCACCGGCCGTGGCGCGATACCAGCCGCATCCTCGAGGTGCTCACGCGCGAGCACGGGCGCCTCACGCTGTTCGCGCGCGGTGTGCGCGGGCCGAGCGCGAAACTCGCTCCGGTGCTGCAGCCGTTCCAGCTGCTGCTGTTGTCATGGAGCGGGCGGGGCGAGGCGCCGCAGCTCACCGGCGCGGAGCGTGCGCAACACTGCCCGGCGCTGCCGCGCGAGTGTCTGCTGGCGGCGTTCTACCTGAATGAACTCCTCATCAGGCTCACGACGCGCCACGATCCGCTGCCGGAACTGTTCGATCACTATCACGGCACACTCACGAGCCTGCGCGCCGGAGCGCCGCTTGAGCCGACGCTGCGTATCTTTGAGAAGCGCCTGCTCGAGGTACTCGGCTACGGCCTGGATCTGGCCGCGGAGGCGCACACGGGCAAGCGCATCGAAGCGCGGGGGTACTATCATTTCCGTGCCAGGCAGGGGCTGGTTCCCGCGACGGCGGGCAGCGCCGGCGCACTCGTCGGGAGATCGCTCCTGAGCCTGGCGCGCGAGAGCTTGAGCAGCGCGCGTGCGCTCGAGGATGCGCGGCGGGTATTGCAGGCGGCGCTCGGCGCCTGCCTGGAGGGCCGCCCACTCGCCACGCGCGCGGTGGCGAAGTCGATGGTGCGAAAGGCGGCGCGATGACTCGTGGCAGCATCTCACTGGGGGTCAACATCGATCACGTGGCGACGCTACGCCAGGCGCGTCGCGGCCGTTATCCCGACCCGGTACACGCCGCGCTCGCCGCCGAGACCGCGGGCGCCGACAGCATCACGCTGCACTTACGCGAGGACCGCCGCCACATCCAGGAGCATGACGTGCGCGCGTTGCGCGGCCTGCTGCAGACGCGCATGAATCTCGAGCTGGCGGTGACCGACGAAATGCTGGCCATCGCCGCCGAGGTACGCCCGGCGGACTGCTGCCTGGTGCCCGAGCGGCGCCAGGAGATCACCACCGAAGGGGGACTGGACGTGGCTGCCCAGGCCGTGCGCATGCGCGCTGCGAGCACGTACCTGCGGCAGGCCGGCGTGCGCGTGGCGTTGTTCATCGATCCCGACCCGCAGCAGATCGAAGCGGCCGCGCACGCCGGCGCAGCGGTGGTCGAGCTGCACACCGGAGCGTATGCGGAAGCCGCCGGCGCGACTGCGGCCACCGAGCTCGAGCGTCTGCGCGCGGGCGCGCACCTGGCGGCAAGTCTCGGGCTCGAGGTCCATGCGGGCCATGGTCTGAACTACCACAACGTGGGCCCGGTGGCCGCGCTGAGGGAGATCGTCGAGCTCAACATCGGTCACGCCCTGATCGCGCACGCCGTGTTCGTGGGCCTGTCCGCCGCGGTGCGTGAAATGAAGGCACTGATGGCCTCCGCCCGCGCATGATTTTCGGTATTGGCGTGGACGTGCTGGAGAGCGCGCGTATCGTGCGCACGCTCGAGCGCTTCGGCACGCGTTTCATCGAGCATCTGCTCATGCCCGAGGAGTACGCGCAGCTCGCGCGCACGCAGCGCCGCGAGCGCTTTCTTGCCATGCGTTTCGCCGCCAAGGAGGCCATCGTCAAAGCCATGGGTACCGGCTTTTCGCACGGTATGTGGATCCGCGACGTTGGCGTGGTGCAGAACGCCTGGGGCAAGCCCGAAGTGGTCTTCTCGGCGCGCGGCGAACGCGTGCGCCACGGCTTGGGGATCGGGGAGGCGCACGTGACGCTGACCGACGAGGCGGGCCTCGTGGTGGCAGTGGCGGTGCTCATGAGAGCCTCGTGAACACCCTGGTATTCGATATCGAAACCGTGCCCGATGTCGCTCTCGGACGGCGGCTTTACGGCCTGGAGGGTCTCACGGACGGGCAGGTAGCGAAGGCCATGTTTGCGCTGCGCCGCCAGGACACGGGCGGCGATTTCCTGCCCCTGGAGCAGCACCGCGTGGTCGCGATCTCCTGCGCGCTGCGCACTCAGGAGGGCTTGCGGCTGTGGAGTCTCGGCGACCCCGGGACCGCCGAAGGGGAGCTGGTGCAGCGCTTCTTCGACGGCATCGAGAAATTCTCGCCCGACCTGGTGTCCTGGAACGGCTCGGCATTCGATCTGCCGGTACTGACCTACCGCGCACTGCTCGCCGGCGTACAGGCGTCGCGCTTCTGGGAGACCGGCGCCGAGGATCCCGCGTTCCGTTACAACAACTACCTCAGCCGCTATCACTGGCGGCACACCGATCTCATGGACGTACTGTCGGGCTTCCAGCGCCGCGGCCGGGTGTCGCTCGCCAACCTCGCGTGCCTGTTGGGGCTGCCGGGCAAACTCGGGTTCGACGGCAGCCAGGTGTGGGAGGCGTGGCAGAGCGGTAACGTCGAGGGCATCCGGCGCTACTGCGAGACCGATGTGCTCAATACCTGGCTCGTTCACCTGCGCTTCGCGCAGTTGCGCGGTCAGCTCACCCGAGAACAGCATGCCGAAGAACTCGAGCGCGTGAAGGCGCTGTTGCGCGCCGCGAAAGAACCCCACTTGGCCAAGTTCCTGCACGCCTGGGAGGCGGCCGCGTGAGCGCCGCGGGCGAGACCGCCACCGCCACCGGCCTCACCCACGATGGCGAGGGAGTGGTGCGCGGCGGCAAGACGGTATTTGTCGCGGGCGCGCTGCCGGGTGAGCGCATCCGCTTCCGGCGCACGCGACGCCACCGTCAGCATGACGATGGCGAGCTGCTCGAGGTGTTGGAAGCGTCCGGCGCGCGGGTCACGCCACGCTGCGCGCACTTCGGAGTCTGCGGCGGCTGCGTCTTGCAGCACCTGGCGCCGGCGGCGCAGCTGGCGGCCAAGGAGACCGAGCTCAAGGAAACCCTGGCGCGGGTGGCCGGCGTGACGCCCGGCAGGTGGCTGGCGCCGCTTGCCGGGCCGGTCTGGGCTTACCGGCGCCGCGCACGCCTGGGCGTTAAGTTCGTGCGCAAGAAAGGCTGTGTGGTGGTTGGATTTCGCGAGCGCGCCGCACCCTACGTGGCGCAGCTGGCGCGCTGCCATGTGCTGGCAGCCCCCGTCGGAGAGCTGATCGCGCCGCTCGCGACCATGCTGACTGAGCTCAGCATTCGCGAGCAGCTGCCGCAGATCGAAGTCGCGGTCGCCGATAACGCGACCGCGCTCGTGCTGCGGGTTCTGAGTGCGCCCTCGGCAGCCGATACGGCACGCCTCAGGCAGTTCGGTGCGGCATACGGGGTGCGGCTGTACCTGCAGCCTGCCGGGCTGGATTCCGTGCGCGAGCTGGATCCGCCCGGGGAGCCGCTGCGCTACGCCCTGGCGCGCCCCGGGCTGGAGTTGGAATTCGCGGCCACCGACTTCATCCAGGTGAACGGCGCGGTCAACGAAGCGCTCGTCGAGCGCGCGGCAGAGCTTCTCGAGCTCAATTGCGCCTCGGCCCTGCTCGACCTGTACTGTGGTCTGGGAAACTTCACCCTGGCGCTGGCGCGCT
>DASWUP010000198.1:0-13236 GCA_036401635.1 Steroidobacteraceae bacterium | reverse complement strand
GACTTGAAAGCCCCGCTCTGAGCGGGGCTTTTTTTTGCACGATCGGTTCCCGCCGCAGCTGTGGTAATGATGTTCGCAGATCGTCGGTGTGGTGGCGCTGCCTCTGGCGATGGCCTTCGCAGTCGCCTCGGGCGTGAAGCCCGAGCAGGGCATCTACAGCGGCATTATCGGCGCCGGCCTGGTTTCGCTGTTCGGCGGCAGCCGAGTTCAGATTGCCGGACCCAGCGGTGCATTCGTTGTCATTCTGTCAGGCATCGCCGCCCGCTATGGGACTGACGGGTTGCTGCTCGCGACCTGCATGGCTGGCGTGATCCTCATCCTGTTTGGCGCGGCGCGGTTCGGGGGCGTGCTGCGCTTCATTCCAGATCCGGTCATCGCAGGTTCACGGCCGGGATCGGCGTCATCATCTGGGTGAGCCAGTGGAAATACTTCTTCGGCTTGCCGGCGGTCACCGGCATACACTTCCCGGCATTCAGGCACTGGAAGAGGCGACCGAGAACCTCGAGCGGCGTGGCGTACGCGTGGTGCTGTGCGAGGCGCGCACCAATGTGCTGCGCAAACTGGTCAGGGTGGAACTCGTGGGCAGGCACGTTGCGCCACTGCGCTACTGCCGGGATTTCAGCCAGGCCCTGCAGGCCGCCGAGGAGCCGCCAGCGACAGTCAACACACCCCCAGGTAGTTGAGAATTCCCCGCGCTGCCTCGCGCCCTTCAAACACCGCGGTCACGACCAGGTCGGAACCGCGCACCATGTCCCCGCCGGCAAACACCTTTGGGTTGGTAGTCTGAAACGGCTGCGCAGGGTGCGCCGACACGCGCACGCGGCCGTTGTCGTGCACACGGATCTCATGAGTGCCGAGCCAGTACGGGGGACTCGGCAGGAAGCCAAAAGCGATGATGACCGCATCCGCCGGCACGATCTGCTCGGAGCCGGCCACGGCCTGCGGCACGCGCCGCCCGCGCGCATCCGGCTCACCGAGTTGCGTCTGCACCAGTTTCACGCCCTCCACCTGCTCGGCGCCCACGATCTCGATCGGCTGTGAGTTGAAGAGAAACTCGACCCCTTCTTCACGGCTGTTGCGGTAGTCGCGGCGCGAGCCGGTCATGTTGCGCTCGTCGCGCCGGTAGGTGCAGGTCACCGACTGAGCTTCCTGGCGGATGGCCGTGCGGTTGCAGTCCATCGCGGTATCGCCGCCCCCCAGCACCATCACGCGCTTGCCGCGCACGCTGATGAGAGCGCGCGCAGCGCCGGGGAATCCCAGCTCGTGACGGACGTTGGAAATCAGATAGGGCAGGGCCTCGTGCACGCCCGCCAGATCCTCGCCCGGGAAGCCACCCCGCACGTACCTGTAGGTCCCCATGCCGAGGAATACGGCGTCGTATTCGGCCAGCAGACTCGCGAAGGCCAGATCGGCGCCGACCTCGCAACCGAGGCGGAACTCGACGCCCATCTCCTGCATGATGTCGTGGCGCTTCGCCACCACCTCTTTCTCGAGCTTGAAGGGCGGGATGCCGAAGGTGAGCAGCCCGCCGATGCGGGCGTGGCGATCGAACACCACCGGCTGCACGCCGTTGCGCACCAGGATGTCGGCGCACCCCAGGCCCGCAGGCCCCGCCCCGACGATCGCGACGCGCTTGCCGCTCGGGTGTACGTTCGACATGTCGGGCTTCCAGCCCGCCTTCAACGCCTCATCGGTGATGTACTTTTCGATCGAACCGATGGTGACCGCGCCCAGACCGTCGTTCAGCGTGCAGGCGCCCTCGCACAGGCGATCCTGCGGGCAGATGCGCCCGCACACCTCGGGAAGCGAGTTGGTCTTGTGAGACAGCTCCGCCGCCTCGAACAGGTTGCCCTCCTCGATCAGCTTCAGCCAGTTGGGGATGTAGTTGTGAACCGGGCATTTCCATTCGCAGAACGGATTGCCGCAGGCGAGACAGCGGCCCGCCTGCTGCGCCGCGCCGCTGGCATCGAACGGCGCGTAGATCTCGCGGAAATTGCGCACCCGCGTTTCCACGGCCGTCCTGGCCGGCTCGGCGCGCGGAATGTCTAGAAATTGCAGGTTCCTGTCGGCCATGCAGTTACCGGCAACCTTCAGGCCGCGCGCCGCAGGCTGTCGATCAGCGAATCGATGGAGGCGGCCTTGGGCTTCACCACCCAGAACTTCGGCAGGAAAGTGCGCAGGTCGTGCAGGATCTCCTCCGCCCACGGGCTCGCGGTCTCGGCGACGTGCCGCTGCAGCAGTCCCTCGAGGTGCTGCACGTGCGATTGCATGGCCTCGGGGTGAACGCGGCTGATGTCGATGAGCTCGTGGTTGTAGCGGTCGACGAAGTTGCGCTCCAGGTCCAGCACGTAGGCGAAGCCGCCGGTGAACCCGGCGCCGAAGTTGATCCCGGTGCGGCCGAGCACGCACACCGCGCCTCCGGTCATGTACTCGCAGCAGTGATCCCCCGACCCCTCGATCACCGCGACCGCGCCCGAATTGCGCACCGCGAAGCGCTCGCCGGCGACGCCGGCGGCGTACAGCTCACCGCCGGTGGCGCCATAAAGGCAGGTGTTGCCCATGATGATCGTGTCCTTCGCCACGAAGCGCGCGCTGCGCGGGTGGCGCACTACGATCATGCCGGCCGCCATGCCCTTGCCGACGTAGTCGTTGGCATCGCCCTCCAGGTACAGGTTGAGGCCACCGGCATTCCACACGCCGAAGCTCTGCCCGGCGTTGCCCCTGCAGCGCACCGTGAGCGGCGCATCCTCCATGCCGTAATTGCCCCAACGTCGCGCGATCTCGCCCGAAAGGCGCGCGCCGATGGAGCGGTTGAAGTTGCCGAGCTCGTAGTGCCATTCGCCCCCGGCCCGGTTCTCGATCGCCGGCAGCATGTCGCGCACCATGCGCTCGGCGAGCTCACCCTGGTCGAAGGGCGCGTTGCAGGGGGTAACGCAGAACTGCGGTGCATCCGCAGCCGCAGCGCCGCTGCACAGGATGGGCGCCAGGTCGAGCTTGCGCTGCCGGGGGGTGACGCCGCTCTGCACCTCCAGATGGTCGGTGCGGCCGATGATCTGCGCCAGCGAACGGACCCCGAGGCCTGCGAGTATCTCGCGTACTTCCTCGGCGACGAAGCGGAAGTAGTTGATCACCATCTCCGGAAGCCCGGTGAAGTACTTCGAGCGCAGCACGTTGTGCTGGGTCGCCACTCCGGTTGTGCAATTGTTGAGATGGCAGATGCGCAGGTACTTGCAGCCGAGCGCCACCATCGGCGCAGTGCCAAAACCGAAACTCTCCGCGCCGATGATCGCCGCCTTCACCACATCGAGCCCGGTCTTGAGGCCCCCGTCGGTCTGCAGGCGCACGCGGTGGCGCAGATCGTTGCGGCGTAGCGTCTGGTGGGTCTCCGCGAGGCCGAGTTCCCACGGCGTGCCGGCGTACTTGATGGACGACAGCGGGCTCGCGCCCGTGCCGCCGTCGTAACCGGAGATGGTAATCAGGTCGGCGTAGGCCTTGGCCACCCCGGCGGCGACCGTCCCCACTCCGGGCTCGGCGACCAGTTTCACCGACACCAGCGCCCGCGGATTGACCTGCTTCAGATCGAAAATCAGTTGCGCCAGATCCTCGATCGAGTAGATGTCGTGGTGCGGGGGCGGCGAGATCAGGCCCACGCCCGGGCGCGCGAAGCGCAAGGACGCGATCATGTCGTTGACCTTGTGGCCGGGGAGCTGCCCGCCCTCGCCGGGCTTGGCTCCCTGGGCGATCTTGATCTGCAGCACTTCGGCATTGATCAGGTACTCTGCGGTCACGCCGAAGCGCCCGGAAGCCACCTGCTTGATCTTCGAGTTGCGCTCGGTGCGATAACGCGCCGGATCCTCGCCACCCTCGCCCGAGTTGGAACGCGCACCCAGTCGGTTCATGGCGATGGCGAGCGCCTCGTGCGCCTCGGGTGACAGCGCGCCGAGCGACATGCCGGCGCTGTCGAAGCGCGCCAGCACCGCTTCCGCCGGCTCGACTTGCGCGAGCGGGATCGGCCGCGCGGTGCTCTTGAGCGCCAGCAGGTCGCGGAACGTGGACGCCGGCCGCTCATTCACCAGGCGCGCGAACCGCTGGTAGTGGGCGTAGTCCCCGGAAATCACCGCAGCCTGCAGGGCCGCGATCACGTCCGGGTTGTACATGTGGTACTCGCCGCCGTGCACGTACTTGAGCAACCCACCCTGGTCGATCGCCTCGCGCGGATTCCACGCCCGCGCGGCAAGCTCCTGCAGGTCCGCCTCGAGATCGTGGAAATCCGCGCCCTGCACGCGGCTCTCGGTGCCGGTGAAGCACAGCTCGACCACTTCGTCGGCCAGCCCCACGATCTCGAACAGCTGCGAGCTGCGATAACTCGCGATGGTCGAGATGCCCATCTTCGACATGATCTTGAACAGGCCTTTTCTCAAGCCCGCGCGGTAGCTGCGCCCGAGCTCCAGGCGCGCGGCGAAGTCGAGCTTCACGCGCCCCTTGCGCATCATCTCGAACAACACCTGGTACGCCATGTACGGATACACGGCGGTCGCACCATAGCCGATCAGACAGGCGAAGTGATGCGGCTCGCGCGCGGTGCCGGTCTCCACCAGCAGGTTGCACTTGCAGCGCAGACCGCTCTTCACCAGGTGCTGATGCAGCGCACCGGTCACCAGCAGCGCGTGCGCGGGGATGCGACCCTTGACCAGGTAACGATCCGACAGCAACAGCACCAGCTTCCCCTCGCGCACCGCGGTTTCCGCCTGCGCGCACAGGCGCACGATCGCCTTGCGCAGGCCTTCCGCGGGGTCGTACTGCAGGTCGAGAAATTCGTGCGTGACCTCCTCGATCGCCAGGATCTGCCGCAGCTTGCGCTGCGAGAGGATCGGCGAACCGAGCACGATCTGGCGCGCGTGCTCGGGCGCGGGCTCGAAGATGTTGCATTCCGGTCCGATCTGCGTCTGCAGCGACATCACGATCGATTCGCGCAAGCTGTCGATGGGCGGGTTGGTGACCTGCGCGAACTGCTGGCGGAAGTAGTCGTACAGGGAGCGCACCTTGTGCGACAGCACCGGCATGGGCGTGTCGTCGCCCATCGAGCCCACCGCTTCGTTCTCGTCCTGTGCCAGTACGCGGATGATGTCGTCACGCTCCTCCTGCGTGATGTTGAACATCTTCTGGTACAGCGACAGCGTGTCGCGGTCCATGGGCTCGGCCGCGAGCCGCGCGTCCACCAGATCGCTCTCCAGATAGCGCACGCCCTGCCTGAGCCAGGCCTTGTAGGGATGACGGGTCTTGAGGATCTGATCGATGTCCTGGGAGGCGAGCAGCGTGCCGGTTTGCAAGTCGAGGGCGATCATGTCGCCGGGGCCGAGTTTGCCCTTGCGCACCACGTCCTCGGGCCGGTAGTCCCAGACCCCGGTCTCGGAGGCAATGGTGAGACAGCGGTTGCTGGTGATGCAGAAGCGCGCGGGACGCAGGCCGTTGCGATCCAGCGTGCACAGGGCATAGCGGCCGTCGGTCAGCACCACCCCGGCCGGGCCGTCCCACGGCTCCATGTGCACCGAGTAGTACTCGTAGAAGGCGCGCAGGTCCGGGTCGAGCGCGTCCAGCCCGTGCCAGGCCGGTGGCACCAGCAACCGCATGGCATGCAGCGGATCCAGCCCTCCCATCAGCAGCACCTCGAGCATGTTGTCGAGGCTCTGCGAGTCGGAGCCGGTCATTGCTACCAGGGGCAGCGCCTCCTGCAGTCCGGGCAGGAGCGGTGAGCGCAGCAGCGGTCCGCGCGCCACGGCCCAGTTGCGGTTGCCCTGGATGGTGTTGATCTCGCCGTTGTGGGCGAGGTAGCGGTATGGGTGTGCCAGGCGCCATTGCGGCAGCGTGTTGGTGGAGAAGCGCTGATGGAACAGGGCCACCGAAGTCTCGAGGCGCGGATCGGCCAGATCCGGATAGAACTGCGCCAGGTACTGCGGCATCACCATGCCTTTGAAGACGATGGTGCTGGCCGAGAGACTCGGCACGTAGAACAGCGGATCCGCCTGCAGGGCTTTCTCGGTCAGGCGGCGCGCCATGAAAAGGCGCCGGTTGAACGCTGCCTCATCGATATCCGCAGGCCGGCAGTTCACGAACAGCTGTTCGATGGCGGGGAGCGACTTCAGGGCCTGCGCGCCGCAGGCCGCCGGATTCACCGGCACCAGGCGCCAGCCGGCAACCTCCAGTCCCTGCCGCGCCAACTCGGTGGCGAGCGCCACCCGCGCTGCGCCCGCCTGCTGCGCATCGCGCGACAGAAAGACGAGCCCGGAGGCGAAACGGGTGCTGAGCTCGATGCCGGCCTCCGCCGCCACCGCGCGCAGGAAGCCTTCCGGCCTCTTCAGCAGCAGGCCGCATCCATCGCCGGTCTTGCCATCGGCGGCGATCGCACCGCGATGCGTGAGGCGATCGAGGGAAGTCATGGCGGTGCGCACCAGCCAGTGGCTTGGCGCATCGTCGAGGCTCGCGATCAGGCCAAAGCCGCAACTGTCGCGTTCGTACGCGTCTTTATAGAGTCCCTGGGCGGGCGCGTGCATGGTGGCGGCCTCGAGGTTTCGTCAGGTGGCAGGTATGCCCGCCCCGCGGACCAGCAACCCGCGGGCTCAGACAATCCGGCAATTCATGCGCTCAGGAGATCCGCAGGACCTGCGGTCCGCGAATGTCAGTCGAGGCCGGACGGGGGTGCGGCCGTGCCATCCCGTCGATCGACTGTCTTACACCATCACTATGCGTTCGATAATACCGGCCCACGAGGGGCTTGCAAGGGGCGTCGTCAAGGGCGCCTGCGTATGAACTGCGGAGCGGTACGAAAGAACTTCGGCTCCATGCGCGCGCCTCAGGGCGGCTCGCGCACCGTAAGCCCGATGTTCACAAGCTGCGTACGCCGCACGACCTGCAGCGTGAGCGCGGTGCCGGGCGGCACGCGGCTCAACAGCCGGTGCAGCGCATCGACGCCGTCCACCGGCTGATCGTCCACGGCCACGATCAGGTCGCCCGGGTGCAAGTCCGACTCCGCGGCCGGTCCCTGCTGTTCGCGCGACAGCACTTCAACCGCGCGCGTGGCACTTAAGGCCAGCGCGCGCACCAGTCGCAGATCGAGCGGCCGGTCGCGCGCGCCCACCCCGAGCCAGGCGCGGCGTACGCGTCCCTGGGTGAGGATCTCCGTCAGCACCCATTGCGCCGTCGCCGCGGGAATGGCGAAGCCGATGCCCTGCGCCATGGGGATGATCGCGGTGTTGATGCCGGCCACGCGGCCCTGCGCGTCTACGAGCGGGCCGCCGGAATTTCCGGGATTGAGCGCCGCGCTGTGCTGCACGACCCCTTCGATCAGCCGACCGTGCCGGCTGCGCAGCGAGCGTCCCAGGGCGCTGACGACACCGGCGGACACGGTGGACTCGAACCCGAATGGATTGCCGACCGCGACCACGAGCTGCCCCGGGCGCAGACGCTGGCTGCCGGCGAGCCGCGCATACGGCAGCGCCCCGGCCTGTGCGCGCAGCACGGCCAGATCGGTGGCCGGATCGCGCCCGGTGACCACGGCCGGTACGCTGCGACCGTCGACGAACGTGATACGCGCTTGTGCGACGCGTTGCACGACGTGCTCGTTGGTCAGCAGGTAGCCGTCGGGCGTCACGACCACACCCGAGCCCGCGCCACCTCGCGCCCGCTGCGCTTCCGCGGCGCTTCCCACATACACGCTGACCACCGCCGGTCCGACCGCATCGACCGCGCCCACCACGGCGGCGGAATACGCATCCAGGGGATCAGGCGGGGACGACGGCTCCGGCGGTACGACATCGAGCATCGCGCAGGCATGGGGCCCGGCCGCGCAAAACTCAAGGGGTGTGCCAGAATCGCGCAAACCCCCATGATCTCGCTCGCCCAAACCGCCATTTTGCTGGCCGCCGCCGTCGTCGCGGTGTCGCTGTTCCGCTTCCTCAGGCTCAGCTCGATCCTCGGCTACGTCGCCGCCGGGCTCCTGATCGGGCCCTGGGGCCTCAATCTCATCGGTGAGGTCGGCCGCATCCTGCAGGTGTCGGAATTCGGCATCGTGCTGCTGCTCTTTATCATCGGGCTGGAGCTGCAGCCGACACGGCTGTGGGTCATGCGGCGCATCGTGTTCGGGCTCGGGACCGCACAGGTGGCGGTGTGCGCGGTGTTGCTCGGCGCGGCGGCCTGGGCGCTCGGCCAGCCACCGCTCGCCGCGGCGGTCATCGGCTTTGGCCTGTCACTGTCGTCGACGCCACTCGTGCTGCAGGTGCTGGCCGAGCGCGGCCAGTTGAAGACCAAGCATGGGCGCGCGGCGTTCGGGATTCTGCTGTTCCAGGATCTCGCGGTGCTGCCGGCGCTCGCGCTCCTGCCGCTGCTCGCGCCGCAGGCCGGGACTGAGCAGGCCGGCGGCGCCTGGTGGCTGGCGCTGCTGAAGCTGCTCGCGGTGATCGCGGTGGTCATCATCGGCGGGCGGCTGCTGTTGCGGCCGGCGCTGCGCATCGTCGCGCGTGCGCGGGTGGGGGAAGTGTTCACCGCCGCCGCACTCCTCACCGTCATCGCCACGGCGTTGCTGGCCAACCTCGCGGGCCTGTCGATGGCACTGGGCGCGTTTCTCGCCGGCGTGCTGCTCGCCGACAGCGAGTTCCGGCACGAGCTCGAGGCGGATCTCGAACCGTTCAAGGGACTGCTGCTCGGGCTGTTCTTCGTCGCCGTGGGCATGTCGGCGAATCTGGCGCTGTTGAGGTCGGAGCCGCTGACACTGCTCACGCTCACCGCCGGATTCCTCCTCATCAAGATCATCGCGGTGACCGCGCTGGGTCGGCTCGCCCGCCAGCGTGGCGACTCGGCCCGGCGGCTGGGATTCGCACTGCCGGCCGGTGGCGAGTTCGCCTTCGTGCTGTTCACGCTCGCGGCGCGCCAGCACATCCTCGGCGCCGCGACCGCGGATCTGCTCATTCTTGCCGTGACCCTGTCGATGATGTTAGGTCCACTGCTGCTGATTACGCACGAGGCGTTCATCAAGCGCTGGCTCGCTCCGCCGCAGCAGCCCTACGACGCCATCGAGGAGCAGGACGTGCCGGTCATCATCGCCGGCTTCGGGCGCTTCGGTCAGATCGTGGCGCGCATCCTGCGGGTGAAGGGCCTGCCGTTCACCGCCCTCGACAGCAGCCAGACGCACGTGGATTTCGTGCGGCGCTTCGGCAACAAGGTCTACTACGGGGACGCGTCGCGACTGGACCTGCTGCGCGCCGCGGGCGCCGAGAACGCGCAGATCCTGGTGCTGGCGATCGACGACGTCGACGCCTCGACCCGCACCGCGGTGCTGGTGCGCGAGCAGTTCCCGCGCCTCAAGATCTTCGCCCGGGCGCGCAACCGCCAACATGCCTTTGCGCTGATGGACGCGGGCGTGAGCGATGTGATCCGCGACACCTACGCCTCGAGCCTGGAGATGGCGACTTCGGTTCTGGAGGCGCTCGGGGAGACACCGGCCGCGGCGCGCGACGCGGTGCGCAGGTTCCGCCAGCACGATGAGCAGACCCTCGCCGCCCAGTATCAGGTAAAGGAAGATGAGACCAAGCTGCTGGCCACCTCGCGCGAAGCCGCGCAGCAGCTGGAAAGGCTGTTCGAGGCCGACCGGACCGGGTCGGGGTCGGGGTAAGACATGGACGAGGCTCGCAGCGTGCGCCAGTTCTGGTTCGGCAAATTGCCCCTGTCCGCGGACGCTTTGAATCGCCGCATCTGCTTTTGGTTCGGAGACCATACAGCGGAGCTGGCGCGGCTGCGCGACGAGCACATCCGCGCGCGCTTCGGTGAGCTGCTCGCGCGCGCCGCCGGCGGGCGGCTTGCCAGCTGGGCTGACGGTCCGCGACGGCGCCTGAGTCTCATCATTCTGCTCGATCAGTTCCCGCGCCACATGTTCCGCGGTAGCGGGCGCGCCTTCGCCTACGACGCCCAGGCGCTCGGACTCACGCTTTCGGGCATGCAGTCCGCCGCCGACGTCGCGCTCGACGTGGTGGAACGGATGTTCTTCTACATGCCGTTGCAGCACGCCGAGAGCTCCGAGGTGCACGACGAATCGGTTGCGGCCTACCGGCGTCTGCTCGCCGAAGCACCGCGGGAACTGCACGCACCCTTCGCGGGGGCGTTGCGTTCGGCCGAGAATCACCGCTCGATCATCGAGCGGTTCGGCCGCTTTCCTCACCGTAACGGGACGCTCGGGCGCGCGAACACGCCTGAGGAAGAAGCGTGGCTGCTCAAGGGCGGCGAGCGCTTCGGTCAGTGATCGCCCGCGAGGCGCTCCAGAGTGCGGATACGGCGCTCGAGTTCGCGCCGCGCTTCGAGCAGCTCCAGCGCCAGCGCCGCGCCGCTGACATTCACACCCAGATCGCGCATCAGCCTGCCGACCACGCGCAGGCTCGCCAGCGCGGTGGCCGGAAGCTGCCACTCACCCGGGACGGTCTCGCGCGGCGCAACGACACCGAGCTCGGCGAGCTCCATGACCGCATTGAGATCGAGGCTGCACAGCCGGCAGATCTCGGTCGCGGCAATCCAGTCACCTTCGCCGAGCACATGAGCTTCGAGCCGATGAGTCCCTGTCACCATGCATCACCTCGCCAGGTCCGCGCGCGGGTCGAAGTGCAGCTTGCCGCGCATCTCCTCATACAACGCCTTCGCTTGCGGTGAACTCGCCGGCGGCAGTACCACCTTGAGTTGCACGTATTGGTCGCCTGCGGGTTGTCCCGGCAGGCCGCGGCCGCGCAGGCGCAGTTTCTGACCGGACTGCGCCCCGGCGGGAATCTGCATCTCCACCGGCCCGGCCAGCGTGGGCACGGTGACAGAGGCGCCGAGCGCCGCCTCCCAGGGGGCGACCGGGAAGGTGAGCGTCAGGTCGCGGCCGTCGAGCTGAAAAAGCCTGTGTGGCTTGATGTGCGCCTCGAGATACAGGTCCCCGGCGCTGCCGCCGCCCATGGCCGGTTCTCCCTGGCCGGCGAGACGGATCAGCTGCCCCTCGGTCACGCCCGCTGGAATGGCGACGCGCACGGTATGCGTGCGTAATTCGAGCGAGCCGTCGGCCTTGAGTTCGGGACGCTTGAGCTCGAGCATGCGCGTCGTGCCGCGGAAGGCCTCCTCGAGATCGATGTCGACGCGCGCGTGATGATCGCGCCCGGCGCGATTACCCGCCCCGGCGAACGGCGTACCGCCACCGAACAGGGACGAGAAGAAATCGCTGAAGTCCTGCTCACCGAACGCACTCTCGTGACCTGCACCGAAGCGACCGGCTCCAGCTCCGGGGGCTCCCGGCCGGCCTGGCCCCCGGCCGGAGCGGCCGGGGCGCCTGGCGCCGCCGGAGAACTCGAAGCCACTGCCCCAGTCCGGCGGCGGACGGAATGGTTGGCCGGCCTTCCATTCACTGCCGAGTTGGTCATACGCGGCGCGCTTTTCGGGATCCTTCAGTACCTCGTACGCCTCCTGCATCTCCTTGAAGCGCGCCTCCGCGTTGGGCTCCTTGCTCACATCGGGGTGGTACTTGCGGGCCAGGCGCCGGTAAGCCGTCTTGATCTGATCCGCGGCGGCGGCTCGCTCGACGCCCAGGATCTTGTAATAGTCACGAAATTCCATGAGTAGGAATTCTAGCCGCTGCGCTAATCGGCGCTGCGCGCGCGTTCGGCGCCGCCAAAAAAAGCGCCGCGAGGCGGGGGAATTCGCATCGCGGCGCGCAGGAGCGAACACGGGGAAGTTGTTCGCAACTGAGCTTGACCGAGCAAGGTCCGTGCCAGTCCATAAAAATTATTTAAAACAATGAATTATGGCTGTGCGGCCGCTCGCTGCAGTGTGACGTGAATTGTCACTTTGGAGCGAGGCGCAGCCAAGTGAGTCGCTACCGGCTTAAACGGGCGACCGACGGTCGCCTCAACGAGGGCGGTGCACGCTCAGCGCGGCAGCACCGGCACGCAAGGCTGCGACTGCTCTTTGAGCGAATCGCAGATGGCGCGTGCCTGCGCTTCACCGGCCGCGGGAGCCTGCAATCGGTAGAGCTGTCCCGAGGTGCTGCTGGCCGCAACGATCTGCGGTGACAGGCCGCCAAGCTGCGCACCAAAGCGCCCTTGCAACCGCCGCCATTCGCGGTCCGCGCTCGCCTCGCTGCCGAACGCGCCCAATTGCACGCCGTACGCATCGCCACCGGCCCGGGCAGCGCTGTTGCGGGCGCGTGAGGGCGCTTGCGCCGCTTCCCCGGGCTCGGCCCGGGCGAGCCGCGCGACCACAGATTGCGCGGTGGCCTCCTGCACGGGGGGTGGCGGCGGCGCCACAGCGGTCGCGAGCTGCAACGCGCGCACGCCGGACGGCCCTTGAGACGCGCCCTGCGCGGGTGTCGGCCGCGCGAGGTGCGGCGCGGATCCAAGGGCGAAAGCCTCGATGCGGATGCGCGCTTCTTCGGACCACTTTCCGCTCGGGTGCTGGGCGAGGAACGCCCGGTAGGCATCCGCGGTTGCGACGCTCCCGGCGTGCGCCCAGTCGCGCTCTTCCGCAAGCTGCGCGAGGCGGGTGCGCGCCTGGACGGCGAGCTCGCTGTCGGGATGTTGTTCGACGAAGCGTCCGTAGGCCTCGCTGGTGTCGGCGGCTTCCGCGGAACGCCAGTCCTGCTGCTCGCGGCTGCACCCCGCCGCCAGGGTCGCGAGAACCGCTATCAATGCAATTCTTCCTGCCCCGAATGTGATCATGATCGGCACCTTGGGGGACGCACGTTACGTATTATGACCCCGGGGCACCAAGGGAGCACGGATGAAAGACACATTGAAGCGCAGACTGATCGATCAGATCGGCGATTCGCCGACCTTTGTCGCCGAGGGCTCCCGCGTGACCGGCGATGTGGAGACTGCGGGTCCGCTGGTGAGTTGCGGCATCATTCGCGGCGATGGCCGCGTCGCCGGCGCGCTGCGCATGGCCGTGACCGCGGAATGGCACGGGGAGATTCACGCGCTCGCCGCCGTGATCGCTGGCAAGATCTCCGGCAAGCTCGTGGTCGAGAATAAGCTCGAGCTCGGCGCCAGCGCGGTGATCAGTGCCGACATCGTCGCAGGCAGCATCGCGGTCGCCAAGGGCGCCACAATCGACGGCGTGATGACCGTGACTAGCGGGGAGCCGGTGGTGCAGTTCGAGGAGAAGCGCGCCGCACGCTGGCGTCTCTAGAGGGAGTCTCGCGCAAGCCAACCTCGCTTGCCGCTCCCGGCG
>DASWUP010000197.1:0-2532 GCA_036401635.1 Steroidobacteraceae bacterium | reverse complement strand
CCGTTCTAACAGGATGTCGGTATCGCGCCCGCCGGGCGCAGCCCGACATCGGCGCGACCGTCGAGGAACTCGCGCACCAGCCATGGCGAATTGGTCATCGAGGTTGTGCAAGTACTCGTATAAGAATGAATACCCGCATGGCGGCCGAGGTGCGGGATCCGCCCCTCGCGCGTAAGTCCTTGGCAGAATGTAATTTTTGCACGCCGAGCGGGGCAGGGGCCGCTTCTTCGATCGAAAGCGTCTTGGACCCTGGCCGGCCCCCCGTAGGGTAGAATTTCAGGTCCCGACGCCTATGTCCCGCCGCTACTTCATCAAGACCTTCGGCTGCCAGATGAACGAGTACGACTCCGCCCGGATGGCGGACGTGCTGCGGGCTGGCGCGGACTTCGTGGCCACCGACGACCCGGCCGAGGCTGACCTGCTCCTCATGAACACCTGCTCGGTGCGCGAGAAGGCGCAGGAGAAGGTGTTCTCGCTGCTCGGGGAATGGCGGCGGCTCAAGGCGCGTCGGCCGCAGCTGATCATCGGCGTCGGCGGCTGCGTGGCGAGCCAGGAAGGCGCGGCGATCACCGAGCGTGCGCCGTTCGTGGACCTGGTGTTTGGCCCGCAGACCCTGCACCGCCTGCCCGAGATGATCGGCGAACTGCGCCGCACCGGCCGGCCGGTCGTAGATGTGAGCTTCCCGGAGATCGAGAAGTTCGATCATCTGCCGGCACCGCATGCGCACGGCGCCCGGGCCTTCGTCTCCATCATGGAGGGCTGCAGCAAGTACTGCAGCTTCTGCATCGTGCCGTATACGCGCGGCGAGGAAGTGAGCCGCTCCTTCGGCTCGGTGCTCGAGGAGGTGCAGCGGCTTGCGGCCCAGGGCGTCGCCGAGGTCACACTCCTCGGACAGAACGTCAACGCCTACGCAGGTCCGATGGCCGATGGCGCGCGGGTGGATCTCGCCACGCTCATCCACCACATCGCGCGCGTGCCGGGCATCGAGCGCATCCGCTTCACCACTTCGCACCCGCTCGAGTTCAACGACAGCCTGATCGAGGCGTTCGCCAACGTCGGCAAGCTCGCCAACCACCTGCACCTGCCGGTGCAGAGCGGGTCGGACCGCGTGCTGGCGCTGATGAAGCGCGGCTACACCACGCTCGAATTCAAGGAAAAGGTGCGCAAGCTGCGCGCCGCGCGGCCCGACATCGCGATTTCCTCGGACTTCATCGTCGGGTTTCCCGGCGAGAGCGAGCGCGACTTTGCGGCGACGCTGGCGCTGGCGCGGGAGGTGGGCTTCGACCAGTCCTTCAGCTTCATCTACAGCCGCCGGCCCGGGACGCCGGCGGCTTCGCTCCCGGATGAGATCGAGCCGGCCATAAAGCAGCAGCGCCTGGCGCTCCTGCAGGCGCAGCTCGAGACGCAGGCGCGCGCCATCAGCGCGCGCATGGTCGGCACGCGCCAACGGGTGCTCATCGAGCGGGCGGCGAAGAAGAACCCGCGCGAGCTGGCCGGCCGCACCGCCAACAATCGCTGGGTGAACTTCGCCGCACCCGCGGCCCTGATCGGGCGCTTCGTCGACGTGATCGTCACCGAGGCGCTGGCGCACAGCCTGCGCGGTCGCCTGACGGAGGCGTGCGGCACAGCGCCTACGGCACCGCCCGCCGCGTCGACCGTCGCGCTCAGCGGCTGAGTGCCAGTGGCCGCCTCATCGCCCGAACCGCAGCGGGAATTCGTACTCGGCCCATCGGACAATGCGCGGCTCGCCAACCTGTGCGGGCCGCTGGATGAGAACCTGCGCCTGCTGGAGACGCGTCTTGACGTGCGCATTCGCCGCCGCGGTGGCAGCTTCCGCGTGAGCGGCGCCCAGGCCGAGGGCGCCGAGGACCTGCTGCGCGAACTGTTCGCCCTCACGCGCAGCGAAGAGGTCACGCCCGAGCGCGTGCATCTCGCATTGCGCGAGCGCGAGTCCGGTCCGCCGCCGGCGGACGCGGACTTGAGCGAGCACGGCGTGCGCGTGCCGCGCGGCGGCATACGCGCGCGCGGCGCCCACCAGCGCGATTATCTCGGCCACATCCGCACGCGCGATCTGGCCTTCGGCATCGGGCCTGCCGGCACCGGCAAAACCTATCTCGCGGTCGCCTGCGCGGTAGAGGCGCTGCAGGCGGATCGCGTGCGGCGACTGATCCTGGTGCGGCCCGCGGTGGAGGCCGGCGAGCGCTTAGGGTTCCTCCCCGGGGATCTGACGCAGAAGGTCGATCCGTACCTGCGGCCGATGTACGACGCGCTGTACGAGATGATGGGCTTCGATCGCGTGGCGCGCTTCATCGAGCGCAACGTGATCGAGGTGGCGCCGCTCGCCTTCATGCGCGGCCGCTCGCTCAACGATTCCTTCATCATTCTCGATGAGGCCCAGAACACCACCATCGAGCAGATGAAGATGTTCCTGACGCGCATCGGCTTCGGCTCCAAGGCGGTCGTGACCGGGGACATTACCCAGACCGATCTGCCCGCCGGCAGGCAGTCGGGCCTGAGTCACGTGGTCGACGT
>DASWUP010000196.1:0-16537 GCA_036401635.1 Steroidobacteraceae bacterium | reverse complement strand
GGTGTCGTCCCGGCACGAGCCGGGCAGAAAGTCGACGACTTGCGAAAACAGCGTCACGGCGTCCTCAAACGCCATGCGCCCGGTGTGGATGCCGGTATCGATGCGCACCCGCAGGTCCCGGTACAGCTTGCCGCGCAGCTGGTACAGGTGCTCCTCCGGAGTATAGAAGCCCAAAGCGCCCCGGCGCTGCGCTTCAGCGAGCAGCGCTTCCGAGTACAGCGCCCAGCCCTCAGCGGCCATCGAGTCCTGCCACATGGAAGAGGAGTCCTCCACCGCGCCGGGGGTGAGCCAGCGCAGCGGCGAGATCTGCTCGCGGTATTGCGTCATGACCTTGTAGTGCCAATCGTGGCCCGGAAAGCCCTCGTGCCCGGCAAGATCGGGCATGGCAGCGTAGTTGTGTTCCTCGCGCAGCTGCGCCAGGTCGTCCCCGGTGGGCGTCACGTAGAAGCGTCCGACGCCGGTCGTCTTGAACGGCGGCGCCGGGTAGTAGGCCGCGCCTTCGATCGAGGCGCGCAGCGGCGGCGGCGTCACCGTGACATCGAGGCGGTAGTCGGCGGGCACGTCGAACAGTCCAGTCTGACGGGCATACGCCACCAGCCGCTGACCGGTGCTGCGGTAGCCTTCCGCCATCTCCGCATCGGTGTGTGGCGCATTCTGACTGAGCTGCTCGAACACCAGGCGCACGGTCTCGGGGCCGCTCACGCCTGCCGGCCATTTGTGAGTTGCGGCAATCTGCTGCGCCAGCGCAACCATCTCGTCGCGCGTGCCCTCCACCACCGGCCATGAGGCGACGAACAGTTCGGCCGCCGTGCCCGCAAGGCGCAGATTGTTGTGCAGCGCCCAGTTGTATTCGGTCTCGCCAAACGCAAAGCGATCGAGGCGGTACTCGGTTTTGAGGCCGGCGACACCTTCCTCATGCGGATTCTCGAAGAAGCTGTCCGACACGAAATCGCGGACCTCACGATAGGCTGCGGCGGCCTCATTGCCCGCGACCTGCAGATCATGCAACAGCGCCTCGCGATGCGGGGAGCTGATGTCGCCCGCGGCGATCTGCTGCAGGGTCTTACTGAAGTACTCGGCATCAGCCGCGCTGCTCTGCAGGCCGAATTCGCTGAGCACGCGCCAGTCCGGCGCCTTGTGGGCGCCGACACCCACCGCAAGCTGCCGCTTCGCGGTGGCAAGATATGCCGGCACGGCACGGACGCGGGCGATCACCGCCTGCCACTCGGCATCGGTTCCATGGGTCGCTGGCCCGGTCGGGGTCATTGCCTGAATCTGCCAGTCAACGCCGCGAAACGGCTCGTCGATGTAGGAATCGAGCGAGCGCAGCTGGTGACGGCGTACCTGGTGCTGGTGCACGAGGAACGCGATCTCTGCCAGCGCCACCGAGCGATCGATGCGCCGGCGCGCCGACAACCGCGCCGGAGCGAGCGCGGAGAAGCGCGCGCGGAACTCGCTGAGGCGCGCGTCCTCCTGCTGCAGCGCCTCGGGCGAGTAATCGCGCAGCGTCCCGTCGACGTTCGCCAGCTGCGGATCAAACGCCGCGCCCCCCAGGTAGGTGGCGACGACCGGGAACTGGTGCAACACGTAGCTCACATACTCATGCTCGAGCGATGCGAAGCGCGCGTCCGCGGCGTGCCGCGCCGGCAGCGGCTGCGCCGCCGGTGGCCGCGCAGTTGCGGTCGCGGTGCTCAGGGCCACGGCGCTGAGCAGCAGTGCGGAGAGTATCAGGTGCTGGTTTCGATCCACGGTAGATCCTTCGCCTCCCCGCATGCGGGGTGAGTCAACAGGCGGCGAAGCATACGCTGCGCCACCGGGCGAGCGAAGCTAAGCACGCCTTCCGTTGACAACGCGGCGCCCCGGCGAGGATCCTGTTCCTCATGGCCAGCACGTTGTGGGTCGGAACGCGTAAGGGTCTGTTTGCGCTGCGCGCCGATGGCGCGCGCCGCAACTGGAAACTCGTCGGTCCGCAGTTTCTCGGCCACATCATCCACCACGTCATGCAGGATCCGCGCGAGCCAAAGGTGTTGCTGATGGCGGCCAAGACCGGGCATCTCGGCCCGACCGTGTTCCGCTCCAGCGATCGCGGCCGCAGCTGGCGTGAAGCCGCGCAGCCGCCCGCCTTTCGCAAGGTCAGCGAGGGCGAGGAAGCACGCGCGGTGCAGCGCGTGTTCTGGCTGACGCCCGGCCACCGCAGCGAACGCGCCACCTGGTACGCCGGCAGTTCCCCGGCGGGACTGTTTCGCAGCACCGACGGCGGTGAGCGCTGGGAGCCGGTGGCCGGGTTCAACGACCATCCGATGCGACCGCAGTGGGCGGCGTTCGGCACGCCGGACGGGGAGTTCCTGCACTCCATTCTCGTGGACCCGCGCGACCCACGGCATCTGTACATCGCGATCTCGATCGGCGGAGTCTTCGAGTCCACCGACGCCGGCAGCAACTGGACACCGCTCAATGAGGGCTGCGCGGCGGACTTCCTGCCCGACCAGACCGTGGCATTCGGTCACGATCCGCACTGCCTGGTGCAGCACCCGGGCAGACCCGAGCGGCTCTACCAGCAGAATCACTGCGGCATCTACCGCCTTGATCGACCGGGTCGGCGCTGGAAGCGCATCGGCAGCGCCATGCCGAAAAAGGTGGGCGACATCGGCTTTCCGATCGTGCTGCATCCGACCGATCCCGACACCGCATGGGTACTGCCCATGGACGGCCAGAGCGTGTGGCCGCGCACCTCCATCGGCGGCAAGCCCGCGGTTTATGGAACCCGCGATGCCGGAGTAAGCTGGCGGCGCCTGGATCGCGGGCTGCCGCACTCCCAGGCCTGGTTCACGGTGTTGCGTCAGGCCATGTGCGCTGACACTCACGAACGCCCGGGTGTGTATTTCGGCACCACCGGCGGGGAAGTCTGGGCCAGCACCAATAGCGGGGACAGCTGGCGCTGCGTTGCGCGGCACCTGCCGGAGATCTACTCGGTGAGTCACGCAGCCTGACCCATGAGCTGCACGGTACGCATCGCGAGTCCGCTGCGCTCCTACACCGCAGGCGCCGCCGCCCTTGCAGGCCGCGGCAGCAACCTGGCCGAGGTGCTCGCCAACCTCGAGCAGCGCTGCCCCGGCATCCGCTTCCGCATGATCGACGAGCACAACCGCATCCGCCCGCACATGCGCTTGTTCGTAAACACCAACGAGGCGCGTGAACTGTCAGAGCCCGTGCGCGATGGCGACACGGTGCACGTGATCTGCGCGCTCTCCGGAGGATGACCCCATGACGCTTTCCACCAGCGAGCGTGCCCGCTACCAGCGCCACCTGGCCCTTATTGAAATCGGCGCGGCCGGACAGGAGAAACTCAAGGCCGCGCGCGTGCTGGTGATCGGCGCCGGCGGGCTCGGCTCGCCGGCGGCGTTGTACCTGGCGGCGGCCGGTTGCGGCACGCTGGGACTTGTGGACTGCGACCGCGTTGAGCTCTCCAACCTGCAGCGCCAGGTGCTGTTCGACACCGCGGGCGTCACCCGCTCCAAAGCCGAAGCCGGACGCGAACGGCTGGCGAGCCTGAATCCCGAGATCCAGGTGGTAGCCCATGCGGTGGAGCTCAAGGCGGGCAACGCGCCTGAGCTGTTGGCGCAATACGACTTGGTGCTCGACGGCACCGACCGCCTCTCGACCCGCTATCTCATCAACGACGCCTGCGTCATTCTCGGCTTGCCGCTGGTGTCCGCCGCGATCCACCGCTTCGAAGGCCAGGTCATGACTTACGTGCCCGGCCGGGGACCCTGCTACCGGTGCGTGTTCCCACAAGCCCCCGACGGCGTCGTCGGCAACTGCGCGGAGGCGGGGGTGCTGGGCGTGCTGCCTGGCGTGCTGGGCACCCTGCAGGCCACCGAAGCCATCAAGCTCATCACCGGGGTCGGCGAGCCGCTGACCGGACGGCTCCTGACCTATGACGCGCTCGAGATGCGTTTCCACGAATTCCGAGTCGCCCGCCGCCTCGACTGCGCGGTGTGCGGGAGCGCGCCCACCATCACCGAGTTGCGCGACCCGCCACCGCTCAGCGCGGGCGGCGCGAGCGGCGCCGTGCACCGGCTCTCGGCCACTGCCCTGTACGAGCTGCTGCGTGATGTACACGGCGCTGCGCCGCACCTCGTCGACGTGCGCGAGGTGTATGAATTCAGCACCGGGCATCTCGCAGGTTCCGTGAACATCCCGCTGGGTGAATTGCCACGGCGCCTGGCGGAGATTGCACCGCACAGCGCACCGGTGTTCATTTGCCGCAGCGGCAGTCGCAGTCTCGCAGCATGCCAGATGGCGCTGGCCGCGGGAGTGTCTGCGCCAGCTAACCTCGAGGGCGGACTGCTCGCCTGGGCCGCCGCAATCGATCCGGCGCTGCCGGTCGCGTGAGCCGCATCAGCGATTGCCCAGTGCCGGCAGCTGCGGCTTCACGTAGCCGTCCAGCACCGCCTTCTCGAGCAGATCCGGTGGCAGCAATCCCTGTGCGATGATGTAGTCATGATAGCTCTGGGGCGCGAACTTCGCCCCCAGGGCGAGCTCGGTCTTCACGCGCAGCGCCTCGAGCTTGCTGTAACCAAAGAAGTACGAGGTCGCCTGGCCGGGCAGGGTGAAGGTGTAGCGGTCGACCTCCTCCTTCGCCATCGGCTCCGACAACACCACATCCTCCATCAGGATGCGCTTCGCCTCCTCGGGCTTGATCATGCCGAGGTTGAGCATCGGGTCGAGAAATGCACGGGCCGCGCGCATCAGCCGCATTTCCAGCACGCCCAGCTGCGCTTCCGGCGACAGATAGGGCTTCATGAAAGCCTCCGAATACAGCGCCCAGCCCTCGACATTGGCGCTGTTGAAGGCAAACAAGGCACGCGCCGTGGAAACACCGTGCTCGAGCATCGCCGCAAACTGCAGCTCGTGGCCGGGACGCGCCTCGTGAGCGGTGAGGTCCCAGGTGATGGCGTCGTAGTTGAAGTCGTCCATCTCCGCGCCGGACTCGGCATTGGGGTTGGAGGTCGGCAGCACGAACTCCCCCTGCTCGCCGGTATTGCCGATGAGTCGCGGCGGGCTCATGTGCGGCGCCGGGATGGCGGCGGTTTCCGCCGCCGTCGCGAGCCGAATCACCGCTGCACGCTCCGGGAGCGAGACCAGGTGCTCGTTACGCACGATCGCCTCGATGCCGGCGAGGCGCTCGCGGTAAACCTCCATCAGTCGTTGGTTCGGAATCCGCTGCTTCTTCAGTTCGCGCATCACCTCGCGGTAGTCGGCGGCCTTCCAGCTGTGCTGTCGAGCGATGACGGCGGCCAGCGCCTGCATCTCATCGCGCGTCTGCGCGTAAGCGAACAGCGCCCGGTCCATGAGCTCATGGGGATCCATGGTCACCCCGAACCGCTTGAGGTTGTCGGCGTAGATCTCCGCAGGCAACAGGTTGCTCGTGCGTGCGTGCGGCAGCACCGTCGCGCGCAGCCACTTGCCGTACGCATCAAGCTGCGCGCTCAGCGTTGCGAAATCCTTCTGCCAGCCGTGCAAGCCGCTCTTCTGCAGCAGATCGCGCATGCCGCTCACGTACTGGTCCTGGTTCTTGAGCTCCTGTTCAACCTCGACCGACCACGGCGCGGTCAGCGCTGCATCGTGCAGTCGCTCCTCCACGCGCGCACGCGCCAGAGTCGTGATCGGCTCGAAACCCGCCTGTGCACCGCTGTAACGCTTCAGGCGCACCAGTGCCGCCGGGTAGCGCTGTTTCGCAACCCGCTGGTCGAGCAGTCTCTCGAAACCCACGTACAGGGTCTGCGGAAGATCGAAGTACGGCAGCATCAGCCGCTCGTTCAGCTCGAGAGTGGTGCGCTGATCGCGCGCGGACTTAAGCAGGATCTGGAGATCCTGCCTCACGCGCGCATCGGTTTCGCTCTTGAGCGCCTCCGAGAGTTGCGCCGCCACCGCCTCCAGATCGGCCTTCTGGCGCTGCACATGGCCGGGCTTGAGGTCGAGAACTTCACCGTCATGGCCCTCGACCCCGTAGGCCGAAGCGTTCTCGGGAGCGTATTTCACGATCACGTCCAGCAGGCCCGCCGCTTGGGCGTTGCTCGCGGCGATCCACGCAGGCGTGTCGCACAAACCCACGGACGCGACGCACACGAGCGCCGCTGCGAGCATACGTCTGGCAAAACCGCTCATGATGTCTCCCCTGGATGTGGTCGGGCCGCCGTGCGCTGCTCGCGGCGCCGCCCGCGCGGCATGGCATTCTACGGCCGAACGGGTGCTTACGGGGTTGCCAAAGCGGCGGACGGAGCGTGCCTCACGATGAACCGGCGAACCACCGCCGCGGCCTGGGCTCGGGCGCCAGTTGGGCGCGGCTCTTGATGAGCTCAAATGCGGCCCGCGGCTCGTCCACGAACTCGAACAGCTCCCGGTCCTCGGTCGCGATCGTGCCGTGGCGCACCAGCGCCTCGAAGTTGACCACTTCTTTCCAGAACGCCGAACCGTACAGCAACACCGGGATTGATCGGTCGAGCTTGCGGGTCTGCGCCAGCGTCAGGATGTCGAATAGCTCATCGAAGGTGCCGAAGCCGCCCGGGAATGCGACCAGAGCGCGCGCCAGGTGGGCGAACCACAGCTTGCGCATGAAGAAGTAATGGAATTCGAAGCACAGTTCCGGCGTGATGTAGGGGTTGGGACGCTGCTCCTTAGGCAAGCCGATGTTGAGACCGACGCTGTGCCCGCCGGCCAGCGCCGCCCCCCGATTGGCGGCTTCCATGATCCCGGGGCCGCCGCCCGAACAGACGATCAGGCGCTCCCCGGGGAGCGAGCGGCTCCATTCGGTCACGAGCCGCGCCAGTTCCGTTGCCTCATCGACATAGCGGCCGAGAACACCATCGCTGCGGGCGCGCGCCGAGCCGAAGAACACCACCGTCGCGGTGACCCCCGCAGCGCTAAAAGCCCGCAGGGGGGCCAGGTACTCGCAGATGATCCGCACCGGGCGTCCTTCATCCGAGTCGATGAACTGCGGATCGTGGTAAGCCAGCGGAGGCGTTCGCACCATGGACTCCTCTCCCTTAAGTCGCGGGTTTGATCAGCCGCGCTAGGGCGCACTGTAACGAAAGCGGCCCGCTGCGTGCGACACTGACGTTTTCGAAAAAAGGCGTGCCGTGCGTTTTATGAGCTCAAGCCCGATGGCCGCGCTGCTTGCGACGATGGCGCTCACCGTGCGCGCGGCGGTTTGCCTCGCGGCGCCGGCAACGGCTCCCGCGGCTCTGCCGCGCATCGACGCCGACACCTCGCTCCTGGTGGTCGCCCCGCATCCGGACGATGAGACACTGTGTTGCGCCGGGCTCATCCAGCGCGTGGTGCGCGCAGGCGGTCGCGCGAGCGTGGTCTGGATCACGAGCGGGGATGCTTCCGAGCTCGATCTGCTGATGATCGAGAAAAGCCTGTTCGTGAAACCGGAAAAGGCGCGCGACCTGGCCGTAACACGCATGCGCGAAGCGCGCACCGCAACCACGCGGCTCGGCGTGCCGGCAGAAGGGCAGCTGTTCCTGGGTTACCCCGACCGCGGCGTGCTCAGGCTCCTGACCGATCACCGCGCGACGCCGTACACGTCAGGATTCACGGGTGTGGCGGCGGTTCCCTACCCCGCCGCGCTGTTTCCCGGCCATCCCTACACGGGCGAGAGTCTCGAGCGCGACCTCGAAGCGGTGCTCGAGCGGCTACATCCGACGCTGATTCTCGCCCCGAGCCCCAGCGACAGCCATCCGGATCATCGCGCCGCGGGCCTGCTCACGATCGCCGTGAGCGCGCGCCGCGGCGTGTTGCCCGCGGTGCGCTACTGGATCGTGCACGGCGGGGAGGGCTGGCCCAGTCCGCGCGGGCTGCTGCCGGGCGTGCCGCTCACCCCGGCACCGCGCAGCCGGGGGCTGGCGCTGGCAGTTTTTGCGCTCGAACCTGCCGAGGAGGATCGCATGTTGGAAGCGCTGCGCGCCTACGACACGCAGATGCGCACGACTGCGCCGTTTCTACTCGCCTTCGTGCGCAGCACTGAGCTGTTCGCGTCGGTCCCGGGGCCGGACCTCGCGTCACCGTAGCTCACGGACTTCAGCTCGTCAGCGCCACCGATCGAGTTGACGGTCGAGCACGCCGGCGATGCTCTCGCGCAGGCGATCGAGCCAGGCGCGCTGTCGCCAATAGCGCCGGCTGAGCGCACGCGATGCGACAAAGTCCCCTTCAAAGACCGCCGCCGCCGCGTCCGCTACCCGCCCGTCGGCGATCTCCTGGTTGGCCTCGAGGTTCCAGCGCAAGCTCCAGCGATCGAGGTTGCTCGAGCCGAGCGACACCCAGTCGTCGCACAGAATCATTTTCCCGTGCAGCATGCGCGGCTGGTACTCGAATATTTTCACGCCATTGCGCAGCATCTTGCCGTAGAAGCGCCGTGCCGCCTGGCGCACCCATGGATGGTCGGTACGTGCGCCCGGCACGAGCAGCCGCACGTCAACGCCGCGGCGCGCGGCCCGACGCAGCGCCTTGCGAAAGCGCCGCGACGGCACGAAATACGCGCTCATGATCCAGGCGCGCTTGGCGGCGCAGTCGATGCGGCGGATCACGCCATTGGCAAGCACCGAGCGCTGCCGGGCCTCGCTCAGGGACAGGCGGCCCGCGGCGCCGTCGGCGCGCGGGGCGCACGCGGTCGGGTCCGCCAGCGCCAGTTCCGGCCCGCAGCGGCGCCAGCTGCGCGCGAACGCGTGCTGCCAGTCGACCGTCACCGGCCCGGTGATTTCCACCATCAGCTCGCGCCACGGTCCGCGCGGGGCGCCGGGTGCAAAGTCGTCCGTGAGCCCGGCGCCGCCCACGAACGCCACGCGGCCGTCGGTGAGCAGCAGCTTGCGATGGTCGCGCAACAGGTTGGACAGCCTGTTTTTCAGGCGCAGCGGGTTGTAGAAGCGCAGCTCCACGCCCGCATCCAGCAGCCGCCGGCGATCGGCCCGCGTGAGTCCCAGGGCGCCGAACCCATCGAACAGCAGGCACACGCGCGCGCCGCGTCGCGCGGCCTGCCCGAATGCTTCGATGAAACGCGTCGCGATGGCGCCCGAGCGCACCAGGTACATCTCCAGCAACACGTAGCGGCTCGCGGTATCGATCGCCTCCAACATGCGCGCGAAGAACTCGCCGCCGTCGTTGAGCAAGCGGAATTCGTTCCCAGGTCGCCACGGCCAACCGGTGGTTGTAAATTGCTCGAGATCCCGGCCAGCCGTCATGAGCGAACAATGACCGACCCGCGGACCAGATGCCAGATCCTGCTGCTGTTGGCGGTGCTCGCCCCGCTGAGCGCCGCTGCCGATGTTACCGACTCGGTTAACAGCGTGCGCCGGCGCGGTTGCGGTGCACGCCCCGGCGGCGTCGCGCCGCTGCACGAGAACGCACGGCTCGACCAGGTGGCCCGGCAACTGTCGCGGGGAGCCGAGCTGCGCGTGGCACAGCAGCTCGCGGGCTACCACGCCGTGAGCTCGTTCTCGGTGCGAATTTCCGGCGTGCCACCGAGCGGCGACGTGGGGCGCATCATCGGGCAGCAGTTCTGCCAACAGGGCACCAATCCCGCGTTCCGCGAAATCGGTAGCTGGCGGCGCGGCGCCGACGTGTGGCTGGCCTTCGCCGAGCCCTTCACGCCGCCGACGCCGCCCACGCCGCGCGCGCGGGCCGCGATCAGCCACCGGGTGCTGGAGTTGACCAACCAGGCGCGCGCGCACGCGCGACGCTGCGGAGCAACGCCCTTTGCGGCGGCGCCGCCGCTGGTACTGAACGTCACCCTCGAGCGCGTGGCGGGGCGCTACGCCCGGGACATGGCCACCTACGGTTACATGGATCATACCGGCCGCGATGGCAGCTCCCCCGCGCAGCGCATCACGCGCAGCGGCTACCGCTGGCGGGAGGTCGGTGAGAACCTCGCCAGCGGTATCATGAGGCCCGAGGACGCGGTCGCAGGCTGGCTGCACAGCCCCGAGCACTGCGCAAATCTCATGGATCCGGCCTTCAGGCAGATGGGCGTGGCGTATGCGGTGAACCCGCGCAACGATGCGGGCGTGTACTGGGCGCTGGAATTCGGCACGCCGCGCTAGTGAGCGAGCCGCCTCACCCGGACCGGAACGCGCTGTCGTGCTCCAGGGTGACCACGGTGCCGGCCACCAGGTACAGCACGGCGAACCAGGCGAGACTTCGGGTGAGGAAAATGTCGATCGTCCGATAGATGGTCGGCAGGTGACTGAACGCCTGTGTGGCCTGCACGCCGCCGATGAGAATCGCGGCGGCCGCAACGAGCATCAACACCGGGCCCACCGAGGAGCGCGGCGCGTCCGGGTCGGCGGGTGGGGCTGCCGGCGCGGGCAGGCGCCGATACCACAGCGCCAGCACGGCAAGTCCGAACGCCGAGGTCAGGTACTGCAGAACGTGGCAAACCGTGCCGCTGTACCAACCGAAGCTTACCGGTGCGCTGAGCGCCGCGACCCGACGCACCATCCAGCCATCGTTATGGGTGAACGAGTCCCAGAGCAGATGTGTCCACACGCCGAGGAGGATCGACACCGGCGCCAGGACCCATTCGAACGGCCGCCTGCTGAATGGCGCGAGCGCGCCGCGACACAGCCGGCGGGCTCGCGCGGAGAGCAGCGCGGTGAGCGGCCGGCGCAGCAGAAATACGCCGACCAGCGCGGCATATCCGAGAACCAGGCAAGTCGTGAACGAGCCAGTCACACTGTGAGTCTCGGGCCCGAAGTGCCCGAGACGCGCAGGCACGTAGTACGGCAGATCCGGAGTCATTGCGCCGATGATCAGCGGCACGGTGCGCAGGTGCCTGAGACCGCGCAGCGGTAGGATGGCGGCCGGGTGCGCAAGTGTGAAGGGCATGCGCGCGCCCTCAGTCCGGCGCCGCAGTCATCGTCTGACCGCTGCGCCGCCGCCGGGCAGCAGCAGCCGCGTGTTGCCCGGGTGCCAGAGCCGCAGGCCACCGATGAACGCATTGCGGTTGTCACCCAGACGCACGTCCTGCGGCAGGCGCTTGATGCGCCTGGCGTTGCCGCCACCGAGCACGACGTAGTCCGCCTCGAAGGCGACTCTCAGAAGCTCGATCACATCCTTGACCGTCTTGCGCCACTTCTTGTTGCCGCGTTGTTTGCGGCCATGCTCACCGAGGTAATCCTCGAACGTCCGGCCGTGCTTGTAGGGCATATGTCCGATCTCGGTGGGCTCGACCACGCCATCGATGATGAGGGTCGCGCCCAGTCCTGTACCCAGCCCGAGAAACAACATGCGACCGCCGGTGTAACTGCCGATCGCCTGCATGGCCGCGTCGTTGATCACCTTGACCGGCTTGCCGAAGGCTTTGCCGAAGTCGAACCCGACCCAGCCGTTGCCCAGGTTGTGGGGCTCGGCACACACCTTGCCGCGAAACACGAGTCCCGGATAACCGATGGACAGCGCGTCATACGCGAGTTTGCGGGTGAGTCTGAGGATCTGGCGCGTCATGCTCGCCGGCGACATCTTCGGACCGGAGACGAATTCCTGGCTGGTGCCGCGGGCATCGATCCGGAACTTCACGTGCGTGCCGCCGACATCGATGACCAGGATGTGCCGCGGGGTCCTGTTGCTCACCGCCATGTGCTCGGATTCTCACCGGATTGGGCAGCCTTGACTATCTCCGGCCACGGCCTGCTGACTGAGCGGCAGACTGTTACGTCTGCCGCTCAGCCTCAGGTCGCAGTCCCTGTCAGTGCGCAGTCGAGGCGTTCATCGACGCATCCGCCGAGGCGGAAGCGGAGGTGTCGCTGCTGGCTGCCGCACTCGCGCGCTGAGCCGAGGCAGCGTTGCCACTCGCCGTGGGCTTCCCGGGGTTGCGAGTACGCTCGGCACCCTCACCCGCAGGCGGATTGCGGCGCGCCGGAGCGCTCGCGTTCTCGCCACGGCCCGGCGACTGACTGCTACCCACGGCGCTCATGCCCGTGTTGCTGGCGTCGGTCGCAGACAGAGCGCCGCTGAGCGCGCCGCCCGCATTGACGTCGCGGCTGCGCGCCTCGCTCTGGCCTGCGCCGCTGTGCGTCGCACCGGACGCGGACGCGGCGGCCGAGTTGGCAGTATCCGCGGCAACATTGCCGGCAAGACTTCCGGCCCTGTGTGCGTCCGTCTCGCTCTTGCCGACATCGTGGCCCGCCGACCCCTCGGCCTTGCCCGCGCTGCGCGCGCCGGCGCGCGTGGCACCCTGCGCGTTGGCGTCGAGCGTGCGATCAACCCGGCCCAGACCGTCGAGCTGTCCGCCGGCGCCGCCGATGATCGACCCGCCGCCGCCGCCATTCATGGTGCCGCCGATGCCGCCCGCGCCACCGCCGAGCGTGCCACCGAGTGTCCCGCCGAGCCCACCCTGCGCGCCACCGCCCAGGATCTGCGCGTGAGCGGGGGCCGCCACAGCCAACACGGCTGCGATCGCGGCGCTCGCGAAAAGATGATTGGTCTTCATGGTCGTCTCCTATCGAGGCCGCGGCCCATCCGCGACCTTTCACTGAGTACTACGACCCGTCGCTGCGAAATCTTCCCTGGTACGCGGGAATTTTTTGGTTTGACTTAATCTGCCCCCAGCCGCGCGACTTGCCGGCGCAGATCCGCTCCCACCAGGCCATAGCCGTAAACGGGATCCAGGCCCGGCGCGCCAAGATCAAGCGCCCGGCGGCCGAGCGCGGCCACCGCCTGCTGCGCCGCGGTCTTGTCGGGCGAGTGCAGCTCGAGCGCCAGAAGCCCCGCGACGATGGGCGAGGCGAACGACGTCCCGCGCACCAGCGCATAGGCCTGCGGCGGCCGCGCCGCGGCCATGTCCGCTCCCGGGGCCGCGAATTTCACCTGCGCGCCGCGCTGCGCCTCGACCAACACCCGTTGCCGTGCGTCCACTGCCGTCACTCCAACGACTCCCGGCCAGGCCGCGGGATACTGCGGCGGCGCCGCCGGACCATCATTGCCCACCGCGGCCACCACCAGGTGCCCGCGCGCCAGCACGTCCTGCACGACGCCCGCGAGCATTCTGTTCGGCGGTCCGACGAGGCTCACGTTGATGACCGCAACCTGCTCGTGAACCAACCACGCAAACGCCTCCGCCACGGCGTCCACGGCGCCGCCGGTGGCAAGGCCGCAGAAAACGTCCACGGTGTAGAGAGCGGACCCGGGCGCCGCGCCGTGAAAGGCGCTGGCGCGCCCGACCATGAGAGACGCCACAGCGGTCCCATGCTCAGCCGGCGTCGGGTGGCTGCAGCCGTGTTGTTGAATCGTGATGCCGCGGAACACCTCGTGAGTCGTCTCCACGCCGCTGTCGATGAGGCCGATGCGGGTTGTCGCCACGCTGTCCGCCGGCTCCGCGCGCGTCACGCCACCCGGCGCAGGCTGCGCAGCGTGCGTGTCATCCGCCGTCACCGCGCCACTATCGGTATAGAGGTGATTGAAGTCATACAGGCCGGACGGGTCCAGCGCCTGCAACCGCGCCATGGCGCGCGCGGTACTCCCCGGGGCGTGCAACACGACGATGCGCGTGCCGAGTTCCGCGAGCGAGTGCTCGCGCACCACGGAAAATCCGGCGTCGCCGGCCGCCTGCAACGCGGCCGCGCTCGGGGAGAGCACCAGCACCTCCCCGCGCACCATGGGCGCGCCATGCGGGTCGGCCTCGAGCACGTCACGGTGCCGGCGCAGCAGCTCGCGAATGCGCAACGCGCGCAGCTCCCGCAGGCGGCGCGGATCGATCTCGCCCGCAAGCGCGGCGGCAGACTTGTCGATATCCAGTGGCAGGCCGGCCGCCGGAAGATTCGGCAGCCTGACCCCAGGCAGCTCGGGCAGACGCACCGGGGGCAGCCCGACCTGCGCGGCGGCAGCCGCTGCGATAGCAAGTAGCAATGTCAGTACGATCGTGCGCATGGTGAGCACCTTAGTTGAACCTGGCCGCACAGGGAACAAATGGAAGAAAATGGCACCCATGATCGTAGTACCGGCATAGACGTGCGCGCGGCGCCCGAACAACTGCGCGAGACGCTCATCGCACTGCTGCCGCGGTTGCGGCGCTTTGCGCGCGCCCTCGCCACAGATGTGCACGACGCGGACGACCTGGTGCAGATCGCAGTCGAGCGGGCGCTGACGCGCGCCGCGCAACTGCGGCCGGACGCGCCACTGTCGAGCTGGATGTTCGGGATCGTGCGCAACGCGTGGCTCGACGAACGGCGCGCGCGCGCCCGGCGCGCGCGGCTGTTCGCGCCCGAGGAGTCGGGTGAGCAGATCGGCGATGCGTCCCAGGGCGCGCACGCCGACACGCTCGCGGTGCAGGACGCGCTGGCGCGTCTGCCCGAGGAACAGCGTGCGGCGGTCGCGCTGGTGCTGATCGAAGGGCATTCCTACAAGGAGGCCGCGTACATCATGGAGGTGCCGATCGGGACGCTGACCAGCCGCCTGGCGCGCGGCCGCGAGGCGTTGCAGGAGATGCTCGGTGAGAAGACGGGAGCGCTGCGATGACTTTCAGCGACGAGATTCTGATGGCGTACGCGGACGGCGAGCTGGACGCGGCGACCCGCGCAGCGGTGGAGGCCGCCATGGCGACCGACCCGCAGGTGGCGCAACGGGTCGCACGGCAGCGGGCGCTGCGCGGGCGTTTGCGTGCCGCGTTCGACCCGGTGCTCGATGAGCCGCTGCCCGAGCGCCTGCTCGAGAGCGTGCGCGGCGCGCCGGCGCCGCGGCCTGCAGCCAACGTGATTCCGCTAAAGCGCAAGGCCGCGCCGCACTGGTCGTGGCCGCAGTGGGGCGCGATCGCGGCAGGCCTGGTCGGCGGCGCGCTGTTGGGGCCGCTGCTGCTGCGCACGCCCGCCGGTGCAGCGCTCGTCACCCGCGACGGGCAAGTGCTGGCAAGCGGCGCCCTGGCGCGCGCGCTAACCGACCAGCTCGCGAGCAATCAGCCGCCCGAGGCGCCGGTGCAGATCGGTGTCAGCTTTCGCGCTAGAAACGGTGACTACTGCCGCACTTTCGTGCTGCGCGAGAAGAGTGCGCTCGCAGGACTCGCCTGCCGCGGGCACGAGACCTGGCGGCTCGAGGTGCTCGCACAGAACCCGACTTCGCCGGCGGCTCCCGCGGGCTACCGGCCGGCGGGCTCGGCGCTGCCGGCGAGCGTGACGCGCACGCTCGATGAGCTCGTTCAGGGTGAACCGCTCGATGCAGCCGCGGAGGCCGCGGCGCGTGCCAGGGGCTGGAATCGATAAAGCGGCGGCGGCGCCGCGCTGCTCAGAGGCGGAAGTTCGCCGCCAGGCGCGAACGCGCCGCCCTGCCTGCCTCGAGATTCAGGCAATTGACGATCGCGAGGCGGAAGCCACCGGGCGGCATGGGGTGCGCCTCGTTGGCGCGGTCTTCGTGAAAAGTGATCTGCACGCTGCTTACGTGCGGCATACGACGCACGTCCTCGACCAGCTCCGCAGGTGGGTGGCGGTAGCGCCGGCCGTGCGGGCCGAACAGCACCACGCTGTAGCCGCAGCAGCGCTCACGGTCCGCGAACTCCCAGGCGCCGCGTTGGTACAGGCCGACCACGGCCTCGAGCCAGCCCGTCCCGTACAGATCCGGCCACTGGTCGGCAAAGCGCAGATGTGCATCGATGATCCGCCCGCCGATCGTCTCGAGGTTGAGCATGCCGGAGTAGCTCGCAAGATGGCGCGCAACCCAGGCACGCAGATACTCCTCCAACTCCGCGCGCGCTGCGGCCTCGATCGTCCAGTAATCGAAAGTGCCGTACCCCGCCGCCGAGCCGAGACTGTGACGCAACCACACCGCCCTGCCCTGCTGCACGGCGAGGTCGGTGCTCACGTGCTCGCCTTCGAGCAGCGTCATCCAGAAGTGTCCCGGCGTTTTGTGCCGCTCGTAGTGAGCGCGATCCGGCAACACCCGGCTACCGGCGCCCATGCCGCGCAGATTGACGATGGGCTTGCTGAATACCGGGAAGGCCGGCGGGCACACACCATGCGGAGCGCAGGCGATGCCCTGCGGTGCGGCGATCAGCAGCTTGTTGTAGACCCAGCGGTGCGCGGGATTCCACTGGTAACCGTCGGCATCCTCGGTGGGAATGCGCACCTGCTGCGGGCAGGCCACGCTCTGGAAGTACTGCATGCGCCAGGGGTCGGCTTCGCAGAAAGGCATGGCGCAAAGTGAGCTAGTGAGGCTTCGTCAGGCGTGGCTGTCTAAAACAGCCCGGTAATCCGCCCGTCCTCGCCCACATCGATGTTGTTCGCGGCCGGCGTCTTCGGCAGTCCCGGCATGGTCATGATGTCGCCGCAGACCATGATCACGAACTCCGCGCCCGCGGCGAGCCGCACCTCGCGAATGTTGACCACGTGATGCGCCGGGGCGCCACGCAGCTTCGGATCGGTGGAGAAGGAGTACTGGGTCTTGGCAACGCACACCGGGTAGTGACCATAGCCGCTGTCCTGCAGCTGGCGGATATGCGCGCGCACCTTGGTATCCGCGGTGATGTCGGTGGCGTGGTAGACCTTGGTGGCGATCG
>DASWUP010000195.1:0-2928 GCA_036401635.1 Steroidobacteraceae bacterium | reverse complement strand
ACACGGTGCGGCCGCTGCTGGTGCAGGCGTTGTGCGCCGCGCCCATGTTCCCGGTGCGCTGGCGCTGGAGCGCGGCGATCGCGCTGGCACTGCCGCGCTTCCGAGGCGGCAAGAAGGTGCCCGCACCGCTGGCGCGCATGGCGGCGGAAGACCTGCTGAGCGCGGTGTTTCCGGACCAGCTCGGGTGCGCCGAGAATCTCCCGGGCGAGCTCGAGATTCCCGATCATCCGCTGGTGCGCCAGACGATCCGCGACTGTCTCGAAGAGGCGATGGATATCGGGGGATTCGAGCGGCTGCTGCGCGCTCTGGAGTCAGGCAGCATCCAGGTCATCGCGCGCGATCTGACCGAGCCGTCGCCACTCGCGCTGGAAGTGCTCTCCGCAAGACCTTACGCGTTTCTGGATGACGCGCCGCTGGAGGAGCGGCGCACCCAGGCGGTGATGAGCCGGCGCTGGCTCGATCCGCACAGCGCCGCCGACCTCGGCAAGCTCGATGCCGATGCCATCCGCCGCGTGCGTGAGGAAGCCTGGCCCGACGCCAGCAACGCGGACGAGCTGCACGATGCGCTCCTGTGGCTCACGTTCCTGACTGAGGCGGAGGTCGAGCGCCGCGCGGGCTGGCCGGAACTGATCGCCACCCTGCTCGTGCAGCAGCGGGTGACACTTGTGGTGTGCGCGGGGGCGCGGCTGTGGGTCACGGCCGAGCGCCTGCCGCTGTTTGCAGCCCTGTACCCGGATGCGAGCCCCGAACCTGCGGTCGTCACGCCCACGGGACACGCGCACACCTACACCGCTGAAGGCGCGCTGGTGGAAGTGGTTCGCGGGCGCCTGGAAGGTCTCGGACCCACGAGTGCGCCGGCGCTCGCGGCGGACTTGGGCGTGCCGCCGGGGCGCGTTGCAGCTGCGCTCGCCGCGCTGCAGGCTGAGGGCTTCGTGATGCGCGGCGCGTTCACGGCGGACGCGCCGGCAGAGGGCGAATGGTGCGAGCGCCGGCTGCTGGCACGTATTCACCGCTATACGCTCAGGCGCCTGCGCGCGGAGATCGAACCGATCGAAGCGCGGGACTTTCTGCGGTTCCTGTTCGAATGGCAGCGCGTCACGCCGTCGCTGCGCATGGAGGGACCTGACGCGGTGGGTGCGATCCTCGCGCAGCTCGAAGGATTCGAGGCGCCGGCCAGCGCCTGGGAGACCGAAGTCCTGCCCAACCGCATCAGTGAGTACGAACCCGCCTGGCTCGATGAGCAGTGTCTCGCGGGTCGTTTCGTGTGGACGCGGCTCGCGCCGCGGCGCAGCGACCCGGCGCGCAGCGCGGCGCCGGTGCGCGCCACGCCGATCGTGCTGCTCGCGCGGCGCAATCTGCGCCTGTGGTCGACACTTACTGGCTCGGTGGATGCGATTCACCTGTCGGCGAGCGCGCAACGCGTGGCGCAGTATCTGTCCGCGCATGGCGCATCATTCTTCGATGAGATCACGCGCGCGACCGGGTTGCTGCCCTCGCAAGCGGAGGATGCGCTTGCCGAACTGGTGGCGCTCGGCCTGGTCAACTCCGACAGCTTCGCCGGGCTGCGCGCCCTGTTGGTTCCGGCCGATCGCCGCAGACCCGCCACGGGCGGCCGCCGCCGGCGGCGCCTCGCGCTGTTCGGGATGGACGCCGCGGGACGCTGGTCGAGGATCTGCGACTCCGCCGGCAACGTCACCGCCGATCACACACCCGGCGAGGAGACCGTCGAGCACCTGGTGCGCACCTTGCTGCGCCGCTGGGGAGTGGTGTTCTGGCGTCTGTTGGCGCGTGAGGCCGATTGGCTGCCGCCGTGGCGCGATCTGCTGATGTGCTGCCGGCGCCTCGAGGCGCGGGGCGAGATTCGCGGCGGCCGCTTTGTCGCCGGATTCAGCGGCGAGCAGTACGCCGCGCCTGAGGCGATTGGCCTGCTGCGCGAGGTGCGTCGCAAGCCGCACGAGGGACACTACCTGTCGCTGTCGGGAGCCGATCCGCTGAACCTGGTTGGCATCCTCACACCCGGTGCACGCTTGCCGTCCCTGAGCGGTAACCGTCTGCTGTACCGCGATGGCGTGCCGATCGCGTTCCTGGCGGGCGGTGAGGTGAGCTTCCTGCAGGAACTGCCCGCGCAGGAACTGCCCGCGCAGGAACAGTGGGAGGCGCGCAACTTGCTGCTGCGCCGGCAAGTGCCCGCGGTGCTCGCAGACCTGGCCTGAGGCTTAGCGCTTCAGCTCTTCTTGTGCTCGTCCTGCCATTTCTTCACGGCAGCCATGGTGTTCTCGACATGCTTGTCAGGCTTCATGGCGGTATAGGAATAGATGATTTCCCCGCTCGGCGCGATCACGTAGGAAGTGCGATTGGCGTACTCGGGTTGCTCCGGCAGCACCGAGTCGTAGGCCTTCATGATGCCGCCGTCCGCATCGGAGGCGACCGCGAACTTGTTGCGGCATTCGCTCACCGAAAAGCGGTTGAGCTTCTCGATCGGATCGTGCGACACGCCGATGACCGTGGCGCCGAGCTGCTTGAACTTCGCCGTGGCTTCCGCGAATTCGTGCGCTTCGACCGTGCATCCCGGCGTGAACGCCGCCGGATAGAAATACAGCACCACCGGCCCCTTCTTCAGGGCGTCGGACAGAGAAAACTTGAACTCCTTGCCCGCCAGCGAAGCGTTGGTGTTGAAGTCCGGAGCCTTGGCGCCGTTGGGCAGGGCGGCGTAAGCCGGTATCGTAATCAGCACAGTGGTGAGCGCGGCAAGCAATGAGCGTCGCATGATCGTCTCCCGTTCGCAAAGGGACGCGGCTTATCTTCGAGCCGCGATCATCGGCGAAGACGCGCGTGCGCGCCAGTAGCGCGCTGCGCTGAGCGTTCCGGCGCGTAACCGACCAACTCGACGTAGCCGCGCCCGGCGAGGTTCTGCCCGGCGCGTGTTCC
>DASWUP010000194.1:0-2841 GCA_036401635.1 Steroidobacteraceae bacterium | reverse complement strand
CGCTGGTCGGGCAATCCATCGGCGCGCAGGCCCGCGACTGGGCGCTGCGGGTCGGCAACCGCGTGATTCTGCTCGCCGCTCTCTACATGGGCGGTATCGGCGTGCTGATTGCGCTCGGCAGCCCCTGGGTGCTGCCGTTTTTCGTAGGATCGCACGATGCCGAAGCCGCGACCGCGGTGACGCTCGGCATGCAGCTGCTGTGGCTGGCTGCCGCTTACCAGTTTTTCGGTGGTCTGAATCTCGGCAGCAGTATGTGCCTGCGCGGTGCGGGTGATGTCAGGATTCCGGCGGCGCTGGTGCTGCTGGTGTCGCTGTTCATGTTCGTGCCGCTGGCGCATGCCTTCACGTTTGCGCCCGCGCAGGGCTGGGTGAATTTCCTGCCGCAATTCGGCTGGGGCGCCGTCGGCGGCTGGGTTGCGGTACTCATCTATGTGATGGTACTGGGGAGCACGCTGTTCCTGCGCTGGCGCTCGCGGGCCTGGCAGAAAATCCGCCTCTGAACGCGCACTCCGCAAGGCCCGCCATCATGTTCATGACACTGAAGTCGTTGTTGCATAGGCTGCTGCTGCCACCCGCGGGCCCGCTGCTGATCGCCCTCGCCGGTGCCTGGTTCCTCAGGTCGCGCGCCTCAGCGCGGGCACGTAACGCCGGCTGGCTGTTGCTGGCCACCGGGCTTGCGGCGCTGTGGCTGTTGGCGACTCCGTTGGTGGCCGACACCCTGGCGAGGGCTGCCGAACGTGAGCCGGCGCTCGATCTCACTACTGCCGTGCAGGCGCAGGCGATTGTCATTCTCGGCGGCGGCGATGAGCGCATCGCCGCGCCCGAGTATGGCGGCGCAGCCGCGCCCGGCCCCGCGCTCCTCGAGCGCCTCGCCTACGGGGCGTTTGTCGCGCATCACACCGCTCTGCCGGTGCTCGTTTCCGGGACCGCCCGCGAGGCGCTTGCCATGCGCACCTCGCTTGCGCGCGACTTCCGGATCGAGGTGCGCTGGATCGAGGATCAGTCGCGCGATACCTTTGAGAACGCGCAGCGCGCCTCGCGAGTGCTGAAGGCGGCGGGGGTGGCGCGCATCCTGCTGGTGACGGACAGCGCCCACGAGTGGCGCGCCGCACACGAGTTCGCGAGCGCGGGGCTCGCCGTAGTACCGGCGCCTGTCGGTGTATGGGCGCCGCGCGAGACCGGCCTGCTGCGCTACCTGCCCGGTCCCACTGCGCTGACACGTTCCAGCGCGGCGCTCGACGAGCTGCTCGGGGACCTCGTCCGGCGCGCGCTCGCAGCGCTGGACCTGCGCAGGCAGGGGGCCTGAGATAAGCGGTTCGAACTGCGCATGGATCTCGAGGAGCTGACCACCGTGTTTCGCTCGCCGCGCCGGCGCGAGTGCGAGGAGCGGCTGTTGGTGCTGACCGCGGTGGGTGTCGCCGGCTTGGTGGCGCCCGCAGACGGTGAATTCCTGCTGCAGGTCCCGGCGCGGGACGCGGGCTATGCGATGCGTCACCTGCTGCAATACGAAGCGGAGAACCGTGCGCCGCCACCCGCGCCACCGCCGCCGCGCGCGTACCCGCATGCATGGATCGGCTGCGTGCTGTACGTCGCAGTGTTGATGGGTGTGGCCTGGGCGCTATCGAACGGGCTGCTGCGGCTCGACGCCTTTGATCTGGGCGTGCTCGATGCGGGGCGCGTGCAGGCCGGGCAATGGTGGCGCGCATGGACCGCGCTCACGCTGCACCTGGATGGTCCACACCTCGCCGCGAACCTGGCTGCCGGGGTGTGGTTCGGCTACCTCGCGGCGCGGCAGATGGGCGTCGGCACGGCGTGGTTGCTCACGGTCACGGGGGCTGCGCTCGCGAACCTGCTCGAGGGCCTGTTTGGCCCGCCGGAGCATCAGGCGGTCGGAGCCTCGACGGCGGTGTTTGCGGCGCTGGGAGCGATGTCGGCTTACTCGTGGCGAGAGCGTTTCCAGTTGCCACAGCGTTGGGCGCGGCGCTGGGGCCCGCTCATCGCCGGCGTGATTCTCCTGGGCTGGACCGGATCGGCGGGGGAAGGCACGGATCTGGTCGCGCACGTGGCGGGATTTGCCGTGGGGGCGCTGCTCGGCGCAACGGCCGCTCTGCCGCGCGTTCGGGGCCTGTTGGACCGTGTGCCGCAATCCCTAAGCGGCGCCGCCGCGCTCGCCTCCCTTGCGATCGCCTGGGGCTGCGCGCTAATGAGCTAGACGCTGCGCGCTTACGGCCCTTCGACGAGGTAGCCCCTGGCCCTGAGAGCGGCGAGCGCGCCGTTCTCACCCAGCAGCCGATCCATCGACTGCACCGCGAGCGTGCCGCGATTGCGCGCCAGACTGTCCTGCACTGCGATCAGCCAGTCATCCTGCGCCCGCGCGATGAGGTTGCGCACCCGCTCGGAGGTGGAAACCGCCGCGACGCAGGCGCTCCGGTCGTCGGCGTGGGGCAGACGGCGCAAGGTATCGACGTCTCCCAGCGCCCAGGCGCGCGCCCGCGCCTGCATGGGACCCAGGTCCGTCTCCAGCAGCGTCACCACCGCATCGAGGCATGCGATCTCGCCGGACAGAGGCGTCGCTTCGACATCCTTCAGTACCTTGACCGGATCGTCAATCTTGAGTTTGTCCTGATGCACGCGCACGCCTTGCGCTCGGGCGAGCCTGAGCACCGACTGCTGCACCTCGTTCTGCAGCGCCAGCCCCGAGGCGTCGAATACCCGGGTGAGCAGCTGCCGCGCGGCCAGCATGGGGCGCATCTCCTCGAGCTTGCTGTCGTTTGGGTCGAAGCGCGCCTTGAGCGCCGCGACCCGCGCATACAGCGGCGGCGGCAGTGCCTGGCGCAGGGG